>CAYMTH010000025.1:17654-19705 GCA_964393235.1 uncultured Solibacteraceae bacterium
TAGCGCCGTTGCGTTCGGGTTCAGCGACGGCGGAGGCGAAGCGGTCGGGGGTGACGCCGCGCTCGGCCTTGGCCCAAGTGTCGTAGGAGTCGCGCGTCGTCATGAGACTGATGACGTGGACGTTCTGCTTTTCGAGAAAGACGCTGTCCTCGGGTTTGGAGAGGCTGAGGGTGAAGGTGAGAAGGACGGAGAGCGGGTCGGTGGCGGGCTGGTTGTAGATCGGGGCGGTGGTGTGGTGGGGCCAGCCGTAGACGGCGGCGGCGGCGAGGCCCTGGCGTTCGAGGGCATGCAGGAGGGCGTCGATGTAGGCGGTGTCGTTGTTCTTTAGGAAGGTATGAAAGAAGGTGACGACGGCGAGGGCGCCTTGGGCGGGGCGGGCGGCGCGGTACCAGGCGAGGTAGGCGGCGAGGTCGGGGAAGGTGCGAGGGGCATCGGGGTGGTAGACGCCCATGCGCGGGACTTCGATGGGGCGGGGAATGGAGAGATCGCGAGGGCCGCCGGCCTCCTGATAGAGGGTGGCGAAGAAGCCGGTCATGTTTTCGACGCCTCCGTTGTCCCAGTAGGGGAGGAGGCGGCGGGTGAGGCGGAGATCGCCCTCGAGGCCCCAGCCGCGCTGGACGAGTTCGGGGGTGGGGCTGGCGACGCGGAGGCCGCGGCGGACGGCGGCGAGGGCGGTGTCCTTCAGGCGGGCGAGGAGTTGAGGGGAGGGGTGATCGAGGAAGACGACGCGAGCGGCGGCGAGGCGGCCGGGAGTGAGTTCGTCGGCGCCGATGAAGCAGTCGAAGGCGGCGTCGCCATACTGGGCGCGGAAGCGCTGCCAGGCTTCGCGAGCGGTCTGGGAAGAGCGGAGTACGACGACGGCGTTAGGGCGGGACTGGCTCCAAAGGGCGAGCGACGCGAGGAGGAACAGGAGCGTCTTCATACCTGGTTACCGCTGGAAACGGAGGCCGGCGAAGACGGACCGGCCGGGGGTGATGTTGAACATGTAGTAGCGGCGATCGAGGAGATTGTCGGCGTTGACGAAGAGGGACCAGCGCTGGTTGAGCTGGTAGCCGATGGTGAGGTCCATCTCGAAGAACGGGCTGTAGCTGCCGGGTACGCCGCGGACGATGTCGGCGTTGGTATCGGTGGAATAGAGAGTGCCGACGTAGCGGCCGGTCCAAGCGCCGGTCCAGGGGCCGCGGGCGGCGGAGGCCATGTAGGTTAGCGTGTGGCGGGGGACCTGGGGCACGCGGCGGCCGACGGTGGCGGGTAGCGTGGGGTTGGAGGTGATGATGGCGTCGCTGTAGGAGTAACCCTGGCGGAGTTGGAGCCAGGACAAGGGGCGCTGGCGGGCGGAGAGTTCCACGCCGCGTGTGCGGCTGAGAGCGGCGTTGGTGAGGCGGCGGATGCGCCCGGTGGGGTCGGCGGCGAAGTCGGTGGTGCGGTAGATGAGGTCGCTGACGCGGTTCTCGTAGTAGGTGGCCTCGATGAGGTGCTGGCCGGAGAAGTTCTTGACGATGCCGGCCTCGTAGGCGGTGAGGCGTTCGGGATTGACGAGAGGGTTGGCGAGCAGGAGGCTGCCGGCGAGGGTGAGGTCGCGGTAGAGGTCGTAGATGGTGGGGTTGCGGAAGGCGTTGCCGATGCTGCCGCGGAGTTGCCAGCGGCCGGGGAGAGTGCGGGAGGCGGCAACTTTGCCAGTCCAACTGCCGGTCGTGCGGTCGGGGTAGCGCGTCAGCGGGGAGGTGAGGCCGGTCTGGTTGGCGCCGTCGTAGGTGCGCCAGTAGTCCCAGCGGCCGCCGGCGACGACGTTCCAGGAGTCGGCGGCGAACTGATACTGGACGTAGGTGGCCTGGTTGAAGGCGCGGCCCTGGGCGACGGAATCGAAGGGGCCGGTGCCTGTGCGGACGGCGTAGTCGAGGATATTCTGTCCGTCGATGCGGGCGCGGTCGTGGCGGGTTTCGGCGCCGAAGATCAAGCCGTGGCCGCCACCCTGATAGCTGAACTGGGCGTTGCCGTAAAGCGCGCGGTTGGTCTGATTCACCCAGTTGCCGCCGCCGCCGCGGGGGGTG
>CAYMTH010000026.1:0-13462 GCA_964393235.1 uncultured Solibacteraceae bacterium
GGGGGTGCGGAGGGCCGCGGGGGGGGGGGCGGCGGGGTTTGGGTTGGACGGGGGGGCCGGGGGGGCGGGACCACAACTCGTAGGGGTTTTCGGGGGGGCTGGCGGGGGGCGGCGTGAAGGGCGGGACGGCGTACGGGGCCACCGATGAGTTCGGGTTCCGGTCGGAGGTGGATCGCGTGCATGTGCACGATCTGCACGCGACGCTGCTGCACCTGCTGGGGTTCGACCATGAGAAGTTCACGTTCCGCTACGCGGGGCGGGACTTCCGGCTGACCGACGTGCACGGGCAGGTGGTGAAGGGGGTGCTGGGTTAACCCTTCCAGGCGACGAAGGAGACCTGCTCGAGCATGGGGAAGGTCCCGTTGGGGTTGGCCTTGCGCTCCACCGGCTTCATCGGCTGGACCGTCGTGCGGGTGGGCGGGGCGTCCTTGAAATACGAGCCGTAGACCGCGTTCATCTTGGCGAATTCGTTGAGGTCGTCGACGTAGACGTTCGCGGCGACGCAGTGGGAGAAGTCGAGGCCGGTCTCTTCGAGGCCGTCGAGGAGGTTGCGCATGGACTGGCGAACCTGGTGGTCGACGGTGGTGGCGTAGATGCCGGCTTGGGGTCCGGGGATGAAGCCGCTCTTGGCGGACATGTAGAGCGTGTCGCCGGCCCAGACGGCGGGGCTGGAGGTGCGGCTGGGGGCCATGTTGCGCGGGCGGACGACGCGGCGGTTGCGGAGGTCGCGGACGGCGACGCCGGTGAGCTCGCAGCCGAGGCCGGGGGGCAGGGAATCGACCAGCATGGAGGCGCGCGCGGGGGCGTTGCCGGCGTCGAAGTAGGGGGCGTACACCTCGTTCAACTGCGGGAGCGTGACGCCGTTGGCGCAGTAGGCGTTGAGGAAGCAGAAGTGGCCGAGGTCGATGCCGGCGGCCTTGGCGGTCTTGGCGAGGTTCTCCATGGCCGCGGCGGGCGTGGCGCCGCCGATGCCGGAGAAGTAGAGGCGGCCGCCCACCTCGCGCACGTCGGGGTGGGGGCGGGTGGCGCCTTTGGCGGCGACGGCGCTGACTTCGACCGGCGTCTCGGTTGGCATGCGGGCGACGCCGAGGACGCTGAAGGCCGGGCCGCCTTCGGGGAAGGCCTCCTTCCAATACTGGGCGAGGTTGGGGAACTGGCTCATGTCGGCCAGGTAGACCTGGCTGTAGACGATGTCCTTCATCGACATGCCGCCGGCCTCGATGTTGAGCCGGACGTTGTGGATGGGGTTGCGGACCTGGGTGTGGCAGTCCTTGGGCATTTCGCCGCCGGCGGCCGGGCGGGAGCCCTGGCCGGAGGCGTAGAGGAAGTCACCGCAGAGGAGCCCGGGAGTGTAGGGGCCGACCGGTTTGGGTCCGTTGGAAGGAACGACAGGCTTTTTCATCTCTATAGAGAATAAAAAAAGTCGGGGCCGATACTCCACCCCGACTTCGCCTTCGCGAAGATTTCCGGTAGTGCGGGCTACCGGAAACCGCCGCGAAAATATCGTATTTCGAAGTTTACTTCACTTCGAGAATGTCTTTTTCCTTCGCCTTGGCGAGGGCGTCGATCTTGCCCATGTGGACGTCGGTCATCTTCTGAATCTCGTCGTGGGCGCGGCGGTCGTCGTCCTCGCTGATGAGCTTGTCCTTGAGCAGCTTCTTCACCGATTCGTTGGCGTCGCGGCGAATGTTGCGGAGGGCGACGCGGTGATCTTCGGCCATGCCGTGGAGCTGCTTGACAAGCTGCTTGCGGCGCTCTTCGTTGAGCGGCGGGACGGGGATGCGGATCAGCTTGCCGTCGTTGGAGGGGTTGAGGCCCAGGTTGGCGTTGCGGATCGCCTTTTCGATGGCGCCGATCTGGGAGTTGTCGAAGGGCTGCACGGTGATGAGGGCCGGCTCGGGCACGTGGAGCGTCGCCACGTGGTTGAGCGGCATCTGCGAGCCGTAGGCCTCGACGTGCACGGGCTCAAGCATGTTGACCGAGGCGCGGCCGGTGCGGATGGTGGTGGTTTCGTGCTGCAGATCCGCAACCACCTTTTCCATGCGGCCTTTTGCGTATGCTTCGACTTCCTTGGTGTTTTGGAATGTGGACATAGAAGTGATCTCTTCCCTAAGTCGATTATGCCTTGATCAGGGTGCCGACGGATTCTCCCATGGCGACGCGCAGGATGTTGCCGGGGCGGCGCAGGTCAAAAACACAGATGGGGAGATTGTTGTCGCGGCACATGGCGACGGCGGAGGCGTCCATGACGCCGAGCTGGAGGCTGAGCACCTCCTGGTAGGTCACGCTGTCGAACCGCACCGCGTCTTCGTGCTTGCGGGGGTCCTTGTCGTAGACGCCATCGACCGAGGTGGCCTTGGCGACGACGTCGGCGTGGATCTCGAGGCCGCGGAGCGTGGCCGCGGTGTCGGTGGAAAAATACGGGTTGGACGTGCCGGCGCCGAAGATGACGATGCGGCCCTTTTCCAGGTGCCGGATGGCCCGGCGGCGGATGTAGGGTTCGGCGACGGCGGCCATCGCGATGGCGGTCATGACGCGCGTCGGGACGCCCTGTTTTTCCAGGGCGTCCTGCAGCGCGATGGCGTTGATTACGGTGGCGAGCATGCCCATGTGGTCCGCGGCGACGCGGTCCATGTTGCGGGCGGCGGCCGAGACGCCGCGGAAGAAGTTGCCTCCTCCGACGACGAGGCCGATCTGGACGCCGGTGCGCGCGACTTCCGCGACCTCGGCGGCGAGCCGGTGCAGGCAGTCCTGGTCGATACCAAAACCCTTGCCGCCGGCGAGGACTTCGCCGCTAAGTTTGAGCAGGATGCGACCGTATTGCGCCACGGGGAATTAGGCCTCGGCGGGGGCGTCGGCGGGAGCGGTTTCGCCGACCTTGTAGCGGACGAAGCGAGCCACGGTGAGCGATTCGCCGGTCTTCTTGCCCTTGTCGGCGACGAGCTGGCCGACCGTCACGGCGTTGTCCTTGATGAAGGGCTGCTCGAGGAGGCAGAACTCTTCAAAGTACTTCGACATGCGGCCTTCGATCATCTTTTCGATGACCTTTTCCGGCTTGCCTTCCTGGCGGGCGCGTTCGCGCTGGATCTCGCGTTCCTTCTCGAGAACGGCGGCGGTGACCTCTTCGCGGCGCACGAACTGGGGATCGGCGGCGGCCACCTGCATGGCGACGTCGCGGAGCAGTTCCTGGATCTCTTCGTTGGCGGCGGCGGCGGGGGAAGCGCCGGTCACCTGGACGAGGACGCCGAGCTGGGCGCCGGGGTGGATGTAGGAGCCCACCAGGCCGCCTTCGATCTTCTCGAAGCGGGCGAGCTGCATGTTTTCGCCGATCTTGCCGATTTTGCCGGCGATGACCTGGCCCACGGTCTGCGACGCGTCGGCGCGGAAGGGCGCTTCGAGCATCTGGTCGCGGGTGGTGCCGAGCGGGGCTTCGAGAGCCTGGGAGGTGAGTTCGGCGACCATCGTCTGGAAGTCTTCGGTGCGGGCGACGAAGTCGGACTCGCAGTTGAACTCAAGGATCGCGCCGGCGTCGCGGCCGGCCGTCAGGGCGACGGTGATCGAACCCTGCTTGGTGGAGCGGGTGGCCTTCTTGGCGGCCGAAGCGATGCCGCGCTTGCGCAGCACGTCCACCGCGGCGTCCAGGTTGCCGCCGGCCTCTTCCAGGGCCTTCTTACATTCCATCATGCCTGCGCCGGTGCGTTCGCGCAGCTGTTTCACCATCAACGCGGTGATTTCCGCCATAGTGCCTCTCTTCAGTTGAAAACGGTATGGAAAAAAAGGGGGGAGTTGCGGGCGCCGCGGGAACCCGGGGAGGGAAGCGGCGCCCGATGGGGTTTGGGTTCGCGACTATTCGTCGACGAGGTTGGCTTTGTACTTGGCCGGCACGCCCGCCAGTTCGTCGTCCACGGTTTCCGACGTCGTTTCCGACATCAGCTGGGCGGAGAACTGCGGATCGAGGTACTGCTCGGCGTTTTCGAGGTCGACGCTTTCATCCGAGTCCGCGGTCATGGCGCCGAGTTCGGATTCGGTGACCTGCTGGCGGCCCTCGATGCAGGCTTCGGCGATCTTGTTCGTGAACAGGCGGATGGCGCGGAGCGCGTCATCGTTGCCGGGGATCACGTAGTCCACCTGGTCGGGGTCGCAATTGGTGTCGACGACGGCGACGACCGGGATACCCAGGCGGCGCGCTTCGGCGACGGCGATTTCTTCTTTGTTCGAGTCGATGACGAAGAGGACGTCGGGGAGCCGGCCCATATCGCGGATACCGGAGAGGTTCTGCGACAGGTGCTTGCGCTCGCGCTCGAGCTGGCCGATTTCCTTCTTGGTGCGGCCGCCGTAGTTGCCCGTCTCATGCATCTCCTCGAGCATCTTGAGCCGTTCGATCGAACGCTTGACGGTCGAGTAGTTGGTGAGCAGGCCGCCGAGCCAACGGTGGTTGATGTAGAACATCGAGCACCGCTGGGCTTCTTCGGCGATGGCTTCCTGCGCCTGCCGCTTGGTGCCGACGAAGAGGACGTTCTTCCCCTGCGACGCCATTTCGGCGACGTAAGCCATGGCTTCCTTGAAGAGCTTCAGCGTCTTCTGGAGATCGACGATGTAGATCCCGTTACGTTCGCCAAAGATGTATTCTTTCATCTTTGGATTCCAGCGCTTGGTCTGGTGCCCGAAGTGAACGCCGGCTTCGAGCAATTCTTTCATCGAAATTGCAGGCAATGTGCCTCCTGTGGTTTGGGGACTTCACACACGAACCGGCAGGACCATCCAAACGAGATTTGTCCTGCCGGCGAAAATGTGCGGAATATCCGGGTTTCTGGTGACGGTGCCGCCAAACGCCGAACTAGCGCTTGGAGAACTGGAACCGCTTGCGGGCGCCCTTCTGCCCGTACTTCTTCCGTTCGTGTTCGCGGGGGTCGCGCGTCAGATACCCCATGCTCTTCAACTTGCCGCGGAGTTCGGCGTTGAATTCGCAAAGGGCGCGGGCGATGCCCAGACGCACAGCCCCGGCCTGACCGGTCATGCCGCCGCCGTTGGCGAGCACGAGAACGTCGAACTTGTCCGACGTTTCGGTCGCCTGCAGGGCCTGACGGACCAGGAGCCGCGAGCTTTCGTTGGTGAAGTACTTGTCGTACGGACGGCCGTTAATCACGATATTACCGGAGCCGTTGCGGAGGAACACGCGGGCCACGCCGCGCTTGCGGCGGCCGGTTCCGAGCCATTGAGTCAATGCAGCCACTTCTCTACTTTCCTCTCTAAACCTACAGCGACAACGCCTGGGGCGTCTGCGCCTGATGGGGATGCTGGGGGCCGGCGTAGACGTTCAGCTTGCGGTACATCTGCTTGCCCAGTTTCGACTTGGGGAGCATCCCGGAGACGGCTTCTTCGAGCAGCTTCACGGGCCGGGTCTCGCGCATGCGGCGGGCCGAAACCTCGCGCAGACCGCCCGGATAACCCGAGTGGTAGCGATAAACCTTCTGCTCTTCCTTCTTGCCGGTGAACTTCACCTTGTCGGCGTTGATGATAATCACGTGATCCCCCAAGTCAATGTAGGGGGTATACGTGGTCTTGTGCTTACCCATTAAAAGACGGGCAGCTTCCGAAGCGACACGGCCAACGACCTTGTCGCCAGCGTCGATAACAAACCAATTTCTCTGGATATTTTTGCCAGAGGGAACCACAGTGCTCATGGACAGACGATCTCCCTGCAATCGTTACAAGAATTCCAGCGTAGCAGAAAACGGGCGTTGGGGCAAACAGCGGGCGAATAACGCACCCGCCCCGGCGCCGGGCTATCATCTGATTCTACCCCGATCATGCCGTCCGCCGCGCCCCAGTTCCCGGATATTGAAGAAGAGAAAAGGCTGATTTCCTTTCTCCGCGGCGTCTCAACCGATGCGGTCGGGCTGAACGAGGTGGCCGCGGCGGCCGGCGCGGCGGGCGTCGTCGCCCACCGCTCCGGGGACCGGCAGACCGCCGCCGTGCAGGAGTTGGCGCATCAACGCATGTTGCACTGGTTGCGGCGCATCGGCCAGGCACTGGATCAGGTTGGGGTGCGGTTTGTCGCGCTGAAGGGCCCGGCGCTTGGCGAACGGTACTACCGCCCGGGATACCTCCGGGCGTGCGGGGATATCGACATATTGATCGATCCGCGGGACTTCGCCCGTGCCGACGCCGCCGTCCGCGGCTGCGGCTACCGCCCGTCGGCGAAGATTCCCGGGCTGACCACGCGGATCCTCGGTCACGACGCCGCTTACGACCACGACACGGCGCCGATGCTCGAAATGCACGTCCGCCTGCAGTCGTTCTTCGGGATCCGCCCGGATGCGGGCCGGTTCCTGGCGCGGTCGATCGAGCAGACGCTGTCGAACGGCTACCGGGTGCGTGTGCTGGAGCCGGTCGATGAGTTCGTCCATCTGGCGGCCCACGCGGCGGCGCACCGGTGGATCGAGGCGCGCTGGGTGTATGACCTGTATCTGTTGCTGGGCGAGCAGACCGGGCTCGATTGGGAGGCGGTGGCGCGCCGCACCGGAGAGTTGCACCTCTGGCCGGCGGTGCTGCTTACGTGCGCGGTGCTTGAGACGGAATGGGACCGGCGGGCGCCGCTCGTCGGGTTGGCGCGGGAACGGTATGAAAAGGCCGTGGAACTGCTGCCGTCGGTGCGCCGGGAGGTGTGGGAGGGCTCCAACGCGGCGAAGTCCCGGCAGCTGTGGCGGGAGACGGCGCTGTGCGAAGGTCCGGTGGAAAAAGCGCGGCTACTGGCGCGCGGTCTCGCCTATCCGGTGCTGCGCCGGCTGCGGGATTTACACTTTTCGTGAGTGGCATGCGGTTGCAAGACTAATGTAAACGGGGTATCCTGACGATCTAAGCCGTAAAGAATTTGCCGGCGGGAGCCCAGCGACCGTCATTCACCTGAGGACTCGATACTTTTATGATGTCGTTCGAAAAAAGCAGCAAGACCCCGGAAGTGGCCCGTTTCGTCCAGGGGGGGCGTCCCTATCAGCGCCCGGTGCTGCGCGACCTCGGCCCGGTTGCCGTGTTGACGCAGGGCGGCACCGGCATTAACTGCGACGGCAACGGGATGTCGAAGGACATGGGCGCGCCCTGCGGCGTTTAGCCATTCGCTCCGGCTTGCCGTGCATCTTTACCGGCTGAGCCGGACGATGCCCGGGGGCGGTAAGGAGTAGACACTGTCCGTCAACTTTGTTGAGCACCACCATTACCTGTCCGATCCGGTTCGGATGGATGCGTGGTCGCGCGCGCTCGACTCCGTCGATCTGCGCGATAAGACTGTTTTAGACTTAGCGGCCGGAACCGGTATTCTCGGCCTGCTTGCGCTCCAACGCGGCGCCCGGCAAGTTTTCGCGGTAGATTTCGGAGGAATCGCGAAGATAGCGGGCGCCGTCGCGGCGGAAAACGGCTTTTCCAGCCGCGTCCGCACGATTCAGGCCTTCTCGACCGAGGCCGTCCTGTCGCAGCCGGTCGACGTTATCGTCGCCGACCAGATCGGCTATTTCGGCTTCAACGCCGGCATTTTCGAGTACTTCGCCGACGCCACCCGCCGGTTCCTGGCCCCGGGTGGCGTCGTCCTGCCGTATTCGATCACGCTCCAGTGCGCTCCCGTCGAGGCGCCCGCCGACTTCGACCGGCTCGCCTTCTGGCGTGGCCGCCCCTCCGGTTTCGCCATGCATTCTTTCTGGGACGCCGCCGTCAATACCCTCCACTCAATGGAACTCCGGGGCGATCAACTGCTAACGGATCCGGTGGCCTCCGCCGAACTTCTGCTGCACCCCACCCACACCGCCATGGTCCGCCTGCAGGGCGCACCCATCGCCCGCCGCGACGGCACCGTCCACGGCCTGGCCGGCTTCTTTTCGGCAACACTGGCGCCGGGTGTATCGATGTCCAACTCGCCACTGGCGCCGGCCCCCATTCAGCGCTTCGCCTCCTTCCTCCCCATCGAACGCCCGTTCGCGGTGCGCGCCGGCGACGCGATCCCCTTCCACGTTCTCGTCCGCCCGGCCGACCAACTCACCTCCTGGACCGCGGGCGGTTGCCGCCACTCGGATTTCCGGGAGATTAACCTCGGCGCCAAGGCCGATCCGGCCGGCACTCCCGTCCCCGGCTCCCGTACCCGCGCCCGCCGCTTCGTGCTCGACCGCATCGACGGCGCCGCCACCCTGGGCGACATCGCCGCGCAACTCGAAGCCTCGTTCCCCGAACTCTTCCCCACCCGCGACGCCGCGCTGCGCTTCGCCGCGAAACTCGCCGACACCGAATGAGCGGCATCGCCGGCATCTTCCACCGCGACGGGGCCCCGGCCACACCGGCCGCGATCGAATCGCTGCTGGCCGCGATTCCCGGCCGCGGCGGCGACGGCCGGGGCGTCTGGACCGGCGGCTCGGCCGCGCTCGGCCTCGACGCCCGCTGGACCACGCCGGAATCGACCGGAGAATCCGCCCCCGCCGTCGATCCCGCCACCGGCTGCGTCGCTGTCTTCGACGGCCGGCTCGACAACCGCGACGACCTCGCCGCCACGCTCGGCGTTGCGCTCACCGCGCCGGATGCCGCCTTCGTGCTCGCCGCCTTCGCCAAGTGGGGTGAGGATTGCCCCGCCCACCTCTTCGGCGACGTCGCCGCCGCCGTCTGGGACCCCCGCGCGCGCGCCCTGCACTGCTTCCGCGACCGCTTCGGCATCCGGCCCCTCTACTACGCCGTCACCCCCAACGCCTTCGTCTTCGCCTCCGAAATCGCCGCTGTGCTCGCGTTCCCCGGCGTCCCGGCCACCCGCAACGACGGCATGCTGGCCGAGCACCTGATCTTCGACATCCACTCCGACGAAGAAACCCTCTTCGCCGCCGTTAGAAAGGTCCGCCCGCGCCACTCCCTCCGCGTCACCGCCGACGCCCTCAACACCCGCCCGTACTGGTTCCCCAACCTCGACCCGCGCTCCTTCCGCTCCGACGCCGCCTGCGCCGAAGAGTTCCTCGATCACCTCCGCACCGCCGTCCGCGCCTGCCTCCGCCGCGTCGGCCCCCCGGCCACCCACTTGAGCGGTGGCCTCGATTCGAGCGCCGTCACGGCCACCGCCTGCCAGATCGTTCCGCCCGAAGAGATCATCACCTGCTCCAACGTCTATCCCGGCCAGCGCGCCGACGAGAGCTTCTACATCCGCCAGACCACCTCCCGCTACCCCTTCGAGGCCAATCTGGTCCCCTTTGCGCCCCAGTCCGATCCCGACTACTTCGACCGCTGGGCCGCCCGCTATCGCGACTTCCCGGGCTTCCCCAACGGCAGCGCGCTTTTCCACGACGCCACGCTCCTGCTCCGCCGGCGCGGCGTCCGCTCCGTTCTCGGCGGGCAATGCGGCAACCACCTGCTCGATGGCAACTTCTCCGTGCTCACCGACGACCTGCTGTCCCTCCGCTGGTACTCCTTCTTCCGCCACTGCCGCGGCTATCAGCAGGGCGCATCGTTCCTGCGCACCGCCTACTGGGGCGCCATCCGCCCGGCGCTGCCGAAGCCGGAATGGTTGCGCCGCCTCGCCGGCCGCCCCGGCCGCTCCTTCGCCCCGCTCTCGCCCGAATTCGTTCGCCGCTCCGGTATCGCCGACCGCATCCCCCCGCCGCCCGACTGGCGCCCCTACGGCTCCCGCGCCCTCCGCGACGTGCTCACCACCCTCTTTTCGGCCCACAGCATCCACTTCCTCGAGCACATCGACCGCGCCGGAGCCGACTACGGCGTCGAGGAACGCATTCCCTTTCTCGACACCCGCCTCGTCGAGTTCTGCCTCCGCATGCCGGAAAACATGCGCCAGCGCGACGGCGTCTGGAAGTTCGTCCTCCGCCAGGCCATGGCCCCCTACCTGCCCGAAGCCGTCCTGCGCCGCTGCGTCCAGGCCTAGTTCACCGGCCCTTCCTGCCGCATCGTCGATGCGCTCCGCCTGCCCGATCCCGAACCGCTCGCGGACTATGTCGCGCCTTCCGTTCTCGCCGCCCTCCGCGCCGACTATCGCAAGGCCATCGGCGGCGGTCTCTTCCGCGGCTGGTCCATCGCCGGCGTCAACCACTTCCTCGCCGCCGGGTCCGCCCGCGCTACCGCTCCAGCAGTCCCGCCGCCAGCAGGCTAGCCGTCAACTCCGCGAAGTCCCGCGCCACCACATCGGCCGTCACGTCGAACTCGCCCAGAATCGACGCTTCGATCTCCGCCTTCGTGCGCCCTTCCGTAAGGCCTTTCCACATGCGCGCTCCCATGGCGTTCAGCCCGAAATAGTTGCCCGATTCCAGGTTCAGCAGCACCGTCCCCTCGCCCACCTCCCGGCTCGCGACATAGTCCGGAATCCGCAGCGGTCCCAATTCCATTCAGTCCAGGCTCCTTAGGTGCGCCAGGATCGCGGCGCGCGTCTCTTCCAGTTTCGCAAAATCGCGGGGATAGGCCAACCGGAACAGCCGCCCGGTCGCGGCCAGTTCGCCGGCCCAGTCCAGGTGCGCCCGCAGGTACTCGCGGCGCTTGGCGTCGAGCACGAATGAGGCCCGCACCAGTTCCAGCACCGCGTCCACGCCCGCCACCGCTTCGATCTGCACCCGCTCGCTCTCCGCGCCGATCAGGTACACCGCCCCGAGCGGCGCCGGCTCGCTCTGATACGCCACATCGGCCCCGCCCAACACGCGCGACTTCTCGCTGTACTCCGCGCTCTCGATCGTCGTCACGCCGGCGCCGCCCGCCCCCACCAGGCTGTCGGAAAACACCCGCAGCGACGGGTAGCTCGGATGGACGCGCACGCCCTCCGGCGCGGGCGTGAACACCACCAGGTCGTCGGACAGAAACGGGTTGCCGTGCCGCGCGAAGTGCAGCGCGAGCGTCGATTTCCCCGCGCCCGAAACGCCGGAAAACACGGCCGCCCGTCCCTCGGCCGCCACCGCGCTGGCGTGAAACGTGTGTCGCCCCCGCGCGCTGAGCGCCAGCGGGAAGATCTGGTTCAGCAGCAGGTGCCGCACCGTGCCCGCCGCGACCCCCGGCCGCGCGAACACCTCCACCGCGCTCCCGTCGCCCGCCAGCCGGAACGCCGCGTAGTCCGGAAACGTCACCGCCCAGTCCGCGCCGGCGCGCTGAAACGTCGTCCACAGCGATCCGTCCGGCATCCGCCATTCCCGCTCCACCGGCTCCGGCCACGCCGGCGCCTCGCCGCCAATCGTGATCCGCAGCGCGCCCGCCTCCGGCGCCGTCTCCGCGCCGAGCTCCGGAAACGGCATGGCGGCGCGGATCGCCAGCTCTCCGCACCGGTAGTGATACGCCGGTCCGCTTTCTGTCTCGCCCTGTCCCACGGTCTTTCCTATTCTACCGGCTGCCCGAAACAAAACCGCCCGGCTTTGTGGCCGGGCGGTCCTGATTTTGCATCTGTGCGAGGTTTAGGGAACCAGCCAGCCGCCCACCGGCTTCCACGCGCTTATCTGCGCGTTGCCGTTGGTCGCCACAGCTGTCCAGATAGCCTTGAAACCGCTAAAGGCCGGCTTGAAGGTGTAGTTCAGGTTTAGGGTGAGTGTCGCGCCGTTCGACACCACGCTCGAGCCCTGCGCGCTGATCCTGCACTGGCTGTTTTCGATCGTGTTCGTGCCGGTCAACACAATGCTGGTCGCCTGTGCGCCGTCCCCGTTGTCTGGAATCAAGTAGATCTGGTTCCCAGGCCGGAAGTAGGCCACGTAACACGCCGCCCGGCCGTCGATCGCGAAATTGATCAGGGCCCATGCCGTCTGCAGGTTGTCCGTCGAGGAGGCATCGGTATAGGTGAACGAGATCACGCCCGTCGACGCCGTCCCCGTGGCCGGCGACATGGCGTCAGAGCGCGGCGTCGTCGGCGAGGCCACCGGCACCACCGTCGAACCCACCGTGATCCAGCCCGTCGAACCGCCCACCTGGTCCTGCGCCGCCAGGTAGATCACCTTGTTGCCCAGAAACGCCGTCTTGTAGGTGACGTTCAGCGTCAGCGTCAGCGTCTCGCCGCTGCGCGTCGCCGAAGACCCCGCCGCGTTGATCGTGCACTGATTGTTACTCACCGACCCGGACCCGCCCAGCGTCAGCCCGGCCGAAATGCCGGAGCCCGGCCCGCCGTCGTTCACCAAGTACAGCACGTTCAGCGGCTGCGAGAACGCGATGTAGCAGGCCGCGTTGCCGTCCAGATACGAATTGATGAGCGCGTTCACCACGCCCAACTGCCCGAAGCCGCCCGTGTGCGAGTACTTCAGCACCAGCGTCTGCGTCGCGCCGCTCACGGCCAGCGGGCCGGTCTGCGTCACGTTCATCGTCGAGCCGGGCGAGTGGATATAAGCTGCGCCCGAATCCGGCGCGGCCGAGTCCGGCGTCGTGTTGATGCCCGTCTTGCTGTTGCGGTCCCACGGCGCGCCCACCACCGCCGTCGTGGCGTTCACCGCCACCGCGAAGCCCAGCAGCCCGATCGCGCTGCCTGCCGACGATGTGCGCTTCAGATAGTAGTTCTGCAACCAGGTGCCGCCCGTCCGCGTGAAGACGTACGCCGCGCCCGAGTTGCCGCCCAGTTCGTCCGCCGTCGAGTTCACGCCCGTCGTCGAACTCGCCTCGCTGGGCGCCCCGACGACCGCCGTGTTGCCCGAAATCGATACCGACCAGCCGAAGTTGTCGTTCACCTGCGTCGTGCCCACCGCGGCCGGCTTTAGATAAGCCTGCTGCGCCCAGTTCGACCCCGTCCGCACGAAGACGAATGCGGCGCCGGCGCCGCTCGCCGAAGAGTTGGGCGTCGAGTTGATCCCAACCGAGGAGCTGCTCTCGCCCGGCGCGCCGATGATCGCCGTGTCGCTGCTCACGCTCACCGAGAAGCCAAAGCCGTCGCTGCCCCGCGGGCTGGTCACCGAAGCCGGCGTCAGCGCGGACTGATACGACCACGTCGACCCGCTCCGCACAAACACATCGGCCGTCCCGATCAGCGTCGCGCCCGGGAACGGCAGCCCCAGCAGTGCCGACAGCAACCCGCGCGGAGAACCGGCCACCACCGTGTCGCCGTTCACCGCGACCGACGTGCCGAACTCATCGCCGGCCGCCAGGTTCCCGGCGCTCTCCCGCTTCAAATACGCCTGCTGCGTCCAGTTCCCGGCGTTGCGCAGGAACACGTAAACCGCGCCCGCGCGCACGGCGTTCTCGTTCGGCGTGCCGCTGTTGGAGTCCTCAAACGGCGCGCCCACCGCGATCGTTTCGCCGTTGATCGCCACGCTCATCCCGAACAGGTCGCCGCCCTGCGTCGAACCCACCGCGGCCGGCTTCAGATAAGCCTGCTGGCTCCACGTGGTGCCGCTGCGCGTGAAAACAAACGCCGCGCCGGCGTCCTGCGCGCCTTCGTTGGCCGTCGAGTTGACGCCCAAAGTCGAACTGTCCTCAAGCGGCGCGCCGACCACGATCGTGTCCCCGCTGATCCCCACCGAATAGCCGAACCAGTCTTCCA
>CAYMTH010000026.1:13472-14539 GCA_964393235.1 uncultured Solibacteraceae bacterium
CTCGAACCCACGTTGGTGGGCTTGATATAGGCCTGCTGCGTCCACGTGCTGCCCGAACGGACGAAAACGTACACCGCGCCCGATCCGCCCGCACTCTCGTTCGGCGTCGTGTTGATCCCGGCCGTCGAACTCGCCTCGAACGGGGCGCCGATCACCGCCGTGTCGCCGTCGATCGCCACCGACTTGCCCATCTGATCACCATTCTGCGTCGTCCCGATCGCCGCCGGCTTCAAATACGCCTGCGTCGCCACCGGGTCCACCGTCACCGGGTACCGCGCCCCGGCCTCGTCCACTTCCAGCCGCAGCCCGTGGCCCACCGCGCGGAACCTCGCCGCCAGCTCCCGGCCCGTCGCGTCGGTCACTTTCAACCCCGCGTAGTGCAGCATCGTCGCCCCGTTCCGGTCGACGAACGCAATGTCCCGGCCGTTGCCGGCCACGCGCGGCTCCAGCGCCCCGCGCACCGCCAGGTGAAACGCCAGCGGTTCGCCCGCCCGCGCCCCGGCCGGCCGCGAAACCACCGTGAAGCCATGCTCCAGCCCGCCGTTGCCATTGATAAACCACTCTTCCAGACCCGCATCCCACTGATAGGTCAGCCGTTCCCGCGCCGCCGCCGCCCGCGCCGTCTTCGCCGCGCGCTCGGCGCCCGCGAAACCGTAGCTTTCCAGCGCCAGACCCCAGCTCCAGCCCCCGTCCCGCGGCGTGACCGCGAACCCGCGCCCGTCAAAGCTCAGGTTCCAGTCCTGGCCGAGGTTTTGGGCCCGATGCCCGCCTTCCACGCGAACGACCGACTGCCGCGCCTGCCGATACGCCGCCTCGAGCCCCGCGCGCTCCGCCGGCGTGAGCCGGGCCAGGCCCGCGTCTCCGCCGCAGGTCGCCAAAACGGTGGCTCCCCACAGTAAAAGTGGTCTATACATTCCTCTTCCTCCGGAAGTCTCGTTGGCCCGGCCGCTTCACAGTCCAGCGGAAAGGTCCGATCGTGTTTACTTTAGCAGACAGGTGTCTGCGGGAGAGGTATACGACGTTCTACGGGTACGGGTTAGTGCACCCGCAGGAGCATGACGCCCACC
>CAYMTH010000026.1:14549-19305 GCA_964393235.1 uncultured Solibacteraceae bacterium
GGATTGATGTTCTGTAGCGCCGGTTGCGCCTGCGCCGGCTGTCCCGGTTGCCCCGGCTGGTTCGGCGCCTGCCCAACAAATACAACGCCCTCCGGGTTCGGAATGATCTGTAAATCGCCCGAAACCAGATCGTAGACCAGCACCTGTGTGCCCGCCGGATCGGTCCGCGTCCCGCGTGCGATCAGTTTTCTCGTCGCCGGGAAAATCGTCATCGGTTGTACAGACGTAAAATTCGCCGGCGTCGGCAGCAGCCGCGCCGAAGTATTCTCCAGGTCGAATACGACGATGCCGGCGTCGCCCGGCGTCCGCAGCGTCGCCTGCGCGTAAAGGATTCCCATCTGCGGGAAGGCGTTCAGGTTCGCGAACGACGAAATCTCCGGCGGCAGGTCCAGCCGGAACGACGAATTCGTAACGCCGTCATAGATATACAGCGTGTCGGAACGCCCCTGTTGGGCCGGGTCGGTGTTGGCGCCGTAGACGAAATCGTTCACATCGTTGGCCGCGTTGCCGGCCACGTTGAACTGCCCCTGCCCGGGTAGCGTCGTCTCGGTCAACTCCCGCGTGCCGAAATCGAGCGTCAGGAACCCGGACGCTCCGCAGTTCTGCCGGATCAGCGTTTCGGCCGTCGCCGATGTCGGCACCGCCACCCGCCGCGCCAGTTCCAGCGTGAACAGCCGCAACTGATTCGTGCACGACGCCGCGAAGCGCCCCGCGGCAAACGGAATCGCCTGTGGCTCCTGCCCCGCCTGCAGCGGGAACCGGATCACCGCGTCGCGCGACTTATCCGCCGCCCGCGCCAGGACATAGTACTGCCGCGTCGTATTGTCGAAGAGCACCCCGGCGCGGAAGCGGTTCACCGGTAACTGACCGCCGCCCCCCTGTCCCGGCTGCCCGGGTTGGCCCGGCTGCCCTGGCTGACCCGGCTGTCCCCCGCCGCCACCCGGTTGCACCGGCGCGGCCTGCGTCGGCGCCAGCAGCGGCACCCACCCGTCCGGGAAATTCACCGTGGCCGACGCCTCGCCCTGGTTGTTGATGATCGCGAACTTGCCCTTCGTCACCGTTTCCAGCGAATCCACCGCCACCACCGCAAACTGGTTCTGCCCCACCCCCACCGGCACGGCCACCAACTCCTTCACGCCATCGCCCAGATCCACCTGCAGCGTGTTCACGTTGATCCCGCCCGCGCCGCCGCCTCCCCCCGCGCCGCCGCCGCCCACGTTCTCGGTCACCTCTCCGGTCGCCGGGTTGATCAACGCTACCCGCGGCGGCGCCCCGGGCATCACCGCGTTCAGGTTCCCGCCCGGCGCCGAGCCGACATTCGACGCTTTCCCAGACAGCTCCACCGACTTCGGCTCCGCCCCCGGCTGCAGCACCAGGACCTTATTGCTCACCCCGCTCTGCGCATCGCCCTCCGGTGGCCCGGCCAGCGCCGCCAGCGCGTTGCCGTCCACGCTCGCCGTGAACGGCGATACGATCTGCGCCGCCGCCGTCGTCACGCAGCCCGGCGCGGCCTCCGCTTTCTTCTTTTCAAAATCCACCAGCAACGCCGGGTAGCACCCGTCCTCGCCGCGCGGCCCGTTCAACGCCACGAACCCCGGCCGCAGATCCGACGCCGTCAGTGCCCGCAGGTTCGCCGTCCCCTCCGGCAGCGCCAAGTAGTCGACCTTCGGCCCGGGCAGGGAATTGTACGTCACCCGGTTGCCGCCGTTGTTGCCCGCGTACAGGTTGACCACGTCCCCGTCCGCCGGCGTCCCCGGCAACTCCACGGCGACGTCAAATACGCCCGGCGCGTCGCCTGACAGCTGCGCCTTCGCTTCCGCCGCCGCCCCGCCCACGTACGCCCGCACCGGAATCCGCGGCGCGGCCGGCGCCTCGGGGGAGGGAAGCGCCCCCGCCGCCGTCGCCGGCTCGGTCTGCCCCAACCCGGTCACCCGCAGCCGCAGCGCGTTGCCCTCCACCTTCCCGGCCGTCCCGAATCCGCCCGCCGGCGTCTCGATCGCCGGGTTCGGCTGCACCACCGTGAACCGCGCCGGCGCCGACTGCCTTTCTCCCCGCCGCACCACCACCTGCGTAATCCCCTGCGGCACGTCGAACGGCACCTGCGCCACGATCCGCGACGGCGTGATCGATACGAGCGGAATCGCCCGCTGCCCGATCCGCACCTCCACCGGCGGGTCCAGCGCCGTTACCGGCAGCGCCTGCCCCGGTTCCGCCTTCCACCCTTCCGCCGGCCCCAGGTTGATCCCGTTGATCCAGATCAGCCCGCCCGGCGCCACCGGCGAGGGCGCCGGCTGCTGCGTAAACGCGTTAATCACTCCGCGCGGATTCAACACCGGCGCCGTCGGCGCCTGGGCCAGCGCCGCCGCCGTCGCCGCGACCAAACACACGTATCCCGTGGAACGCATACCCCTCCTAACCCCGGCCGCCGCGGAGGGTTTCGCTATACTGGAATTTTCGGTCCGCATCGCTCGTCTCCCCCAATTCCCAATGAGCTCCAACCCTGCCAGCCTCCCGGCCGACCTGTCGTTTCCGTCCTCGGAGCGCGCCGCCAAACGGGCCGGATACCAGGCGCTGGCGCTCCTCTCCTTCGCCCACTTTTTCATCGATCTCTACTCGAGCGGGCTCAGCTCCTTCCAGCCGATCCTGGTGGAGCGCTTCGGCCTCAGTCTAGCGCAGGCGGGCCTGCTGGCGGGCATGCTCATTTTCTCGAGCTCCCTCCTCCAGCCC
This sequence comes from uncultured Solibacteraceae bacterium, assembly GCA_964393235.1. Lineage (GTDB taxonomy): Bacteria > Acidobacteriota > Terriglobia > Bryobacterales > Bryobacteraceae. Next base: position 17,277 of record CAYMTH010000026.1, read on the forward strand.
GTCTACGGAATTCTTTCCGATAAATGGCGCTCGCGCCTGTTCACCGTCCTCGCCCCCGCCATGGCCGGCATCTTCATCTCCTCGCTCGGCCTCGCCACCGGCTACCCCATGCTCATCGCCATGGTCCTGCTCGGCGGCATGGGCATCGCCTCGTTCCACCCCCAGGCCTCCGCCAACGCCACCGCCCGCATCGCCGAAAACAAGTCCCGCTGGATGGCCGTCTTCATCAGCTCCGGCACCTTCGGCATGGCCTTCGGCCCCGCCTTCTTCACCTTCCTCGCCGGCCACTATGGCCTCGAATGGACCTGGACCGGCGCCATCCCCGGCGTCCTCGTCACGCTCTTCCTCGCCGCCAACTTCCGGCTCGCCCCGGTCTCCCGCGAAACGTCGAACCACTTCGATCTCGCCGCGCTCAAGGCCAAATGGCGCCCCCTCGCCATCCTCTTCGCGCTCGTCTACATCCGCAGCATCGTGCAGATGGTCTTCGCCCAGTTCCTGCCGCTCTACCTCAACCGCGAACGCGGCTTCTCCGTCCAGGAAGCGGCCCTCGGCCTGACCCTCTATCTCGCCTTCGGCGGCCTCGGCGGCTTCGTCGGCGGCAACCTCGCCGACCGCTTCGGCGGCAAGCGCGTCATTCTCATCTCCATGGCCGGCTGCCTGCCATTCCTCGGCCTCTTCTTTGTCACCGGCGGCTGGTGGGCGCTCGCCTCCCTCGCCCTCGCCGGCCTCATGCTGCTGTTCACCATCCCCGTCAATCTCGTCATGGGCCAGCAACTCGTCCCCTCGCAGGCCGGCACCGTTTCCGCGCTCATGATGGGCTTCGCCTGGGGCTCGGCCGGGCTGGTCTTTATTCCGATGGTCGGCTGGGCCGCCGACCACGTCGGCCTCGGCGCCGCCATGGCCTTCATCTCCGCCTTCCCCGCCATCGGCTACTTCCTGGCCCGCCGGATCGACGAACATGCCTAAAGCCGTCTGCCTCCTCTCCGGTGGACTCGACTCCGCCACCTGCCTCGGCGTCGCCCGCCGCGACGGCTTCGAAATCCACGCCCTCAGCTTCGACTACGGCCAGCGCCACATCTGCGAAGTCGAGGCCGCCGCCCGTGTCGCCGCCTCCCTCGGCGCCGTCGATCACCGCGTCGCCCACATCGACCTCCGCATGTTCGGCGGCTCCGCCCTCACCGCCGGCATCGACGTCCCCAAGCACAAGTCCGTCGACGAGATCGACGCCGGCATCCCCATCACCTACGTCCCGGCCCGCAATACGATCTTCCTCTCGTTCGCCATGGCCTGGGCCGAGGTGCTTGGCGCGTCCGATATCTTCCTCGGCGTCAACGCCGTCGACTACTCCGGCTATCCCGACTGCCGGCCCGAGTTCATCGACGCGTTCGAATCGATGGCCAATCTGGCGACGAAGACGGGCGTCGAAGGGACTACGCGCTTGAAGATCCACACGCCGCTGATCGATCTGTCGAAGGCTGGCATCATCCGGCTCGGCCTCGATTGCGGCGTCGATTATTCGCTGACCCACTCCTGCTACGACCCGGCCCCCGGCGGCCGCCCCTGCGGCGCGTGCGACTCCTGCCTGCTGCGCGCGAAGGGCTTTGCCGAGGCCGGTGTCGCCGACCCCCTGCTGGCCCGGTACGGACTGTGAAAATCGCCGAAATCTTCTATTCGGTGCAGGGCGAGGGCACGCTCGTCGGCGTGCCGTCGGTCTTCGTTCGCACCTCCGGCTGCAACCTGCGTTGTTCCTGGTGCGACACGCCCTATACATCCTGGAACCCCGAAGGCTCCCAGCGGTCGCCGGAGAGCATCCTGGCTGAGGTTCTTTCCCATCCCGCGCGCCACGTCGTGCTCACGGGCGGGGAACCGCTCATCGCGCCGGAAGCGGTGGCGCTGACGGAGGCGTTTCGCGCCGCCGGACTGCACATCACGGTGGAGACGGCGGGTACGGTGTTCGCTCCGGTGGCCTGCGATCTGATGAGCATCTCGCCGAAGCTGGCCAACTCGACGCCGCTCGACCCGAAGTGGG
>CAYMTH010000027.1:0-13112 GCA_964393235.1 uncultured Solibacteraceae bacterium
GAAGAAGGCGGCGCGATAAGGCGCGAGGAAGGCGCCGGCATCGACCTGCTTTCGCTGGCCGACATTGTTGAACTGATCGGCGCAATGAACCGGGACGGCGCGGCGATCCTGCTGATCACGCATCAGGAGGCGGTCGCCGAGCGGGCACAACGGGCGTCGCAGATGGCCGAAGGCCGCATTGTCTGCAGCGGCGAAGCGGGGAAGGTAATGAAAAACTACAAATCCCGGGAACGGTACCGGACATGACGGATCTCGAACCAATGCGACGGGCCTTGACGGTGATCGGCCAGCGGCCGGAAACGGTGCTGGGCCCAGGGACGGCGCACGTCGTGGCGCACGGGCTGCGGATTGTGGACGCGCATACCTTGCCCGGGGTCGAACTGCGAGCGGTTCCGGACGGGGGGCGGATCGCCGCCGAACTGGTGGTGACGCCGGAGTACGCCGGGGACCCGCCGATCCACCTCTGCTTCGGCATGTTCGAGCCGCACGGGCGGCAGCGGATCGACCTGACGCTGACGGTGCGTGCGGGCGCCTCGGCCACGGTCTGGTCCCATTGCCTGTTCACGGAAGCGCGCGACGCGCTGCACGCGATGGAGGGGCGAATTACGATCGAGGATGGCGCGGCTCTCGTCTACCAGGAGGCGCACTATCACGGGCCGGAGGGCGGCGTGCGAGTGGTGCCGCGGGCGGCGGTGACGGTCGGGCGCGGGGCGCGGTACCGCGCCGACTTTGCGCTGGTGCGGGGCCGGGTGGGGGAGTTGGACATCGACTATACGGTGGACGTGGGCGAGGGCGGGCTGGCTGAATTGACCAGCAAGGTTTACGGTTACGGCGACGACCGGATCCGCATGCGGGAAGTCATCCGGCTGAACGGGGCGAACGCGCGGGGATTGATCAAGACGCGTATCGCGGCGCGCGACGACGCGACGGCCGAGATCCGCGGCGCAACGTTCGGCAACGCGCCTGGCGCGCGCGGGCACGTCGATTGCACGGAGATCGTCCGGGACCGGGCCGTAGTGTCGGCCGTGCCGGAGGTTCGCGTGACGCATCCGCTGGCAAAGGTGACGCACGAGGCGGCTATCGGAAGCGTCGATTCGCGGCAGTTGGAGACGCTGATGGCGCGCGGTCTGGACCCGGACGCGGCGGTCGATTTGATCATCCGCGGCATGCTGGCGTAATGGGGGCTGGTGCGCAGCAGTGGGGCAAATGCCTCACCGGACGCGGCGGAACGGCAGCCACAGAGACCAGAAGATCGCGGCGGCAAGCAGGGACGCGGTGAAGGGATAAACGGGCCACGGGCCGAGCAGGTCGAGCAGGGACGCGGCGTCCGGTTTGCGGCACAGGTACATGTAGTTGGTGTCAAAGATTGCGTTGAACAGCCCGACGGCGGTGGCGCAACCGGCGTAGAAGATCCACGCCCACAAGAAGGAACCCGGCGCCGGGCGCACAATGCGGCCGGCGAAGAGCGTGGCCAGCGTCACAAGGACGCCGCCGTGGGAGAGGAAGAAGTAGATGGCGGGATAGGACGGAAACGGGGTCCATAAATCCGGGGTCAACAACGCCATCACGCTGCCGCCTAGGCCGCCGTAGTAGGCCAGTTCACAGACGCGTGCGCGGAGCGTGATCGCCGCGGCGACGGTCAGCCAGAGTGTAATGTCACACCACTGCAGCGGCAAGCCCTCCGGAAAACGAAACCCCTCGTTGTCCAGGCGCCACGCGTACCAGTGCAGCTCGTTGCCGGCCAGCAGGCCCGCCAGCGACAGCCGCAGGCGGCGCCGGCGGAGGTTCCCCCGGCGGGCCGCGCGAGAGAGCAACACTGCGGCCACCGCCACGGCGAAGAGGATCAGGACGTGCTCGGTGCGCGTCAACACACCTGTTTTCCGGGCACGCGGCATGCCGATTGCAGGGAAGGGGGCATGGCCTCCCGGCAAGTGGTGCTGTTTCTCTGCGGTGATGTAATGACCGGGCGTGGAATCGATCAGATCCTGGCCCACACGTCGGATCCGGCGATTTATGAGCAGTCCGTGCGGTCCGCCTCCGGCTATGTCGGTCTGGCCGAAGCACGTCACGGCGCCATCCCCCGGCCTGCGCCGCCCGAGTACATCTGGGGCGACGCCATCGAGGAACTCGATCGTATCCGGCCCGCAGCCCGGGTGATCAACCTCGAAACCAGCGTCACGACCTCGGAGGCCTGGGTGCCCAAGGGCATCAATTACCGCATGCACCCGGGCAACGTCGCGTGCCTGCGGGCGGCGCGCGTGGACTGTTGCACGCTTGCCAATAATCACGTACTCGATTGGGGCCGGGAGGGGTTGACCGAAACTCTCGCCGTCCTCCACCACGCGGGGATTCACACGGCGGGGGCCGGCGCGGACGGGCGCGAGGCTGGCCTGCCCGCGGTGATGCCGCTCGCCGGAGGCGGGCGGCTGCTCGTCTTCGCCGCCGGCAGTCCGTGCAGCGGGATTCCCCTCGAATGGGCCGCCACCGCCGGCCGGGCCGGCGTCTGGGTGGCGCCGGACCTCTCCGAGGCGACCGCCCGGCGGTTTGCCGGACACATGCGTTCCATCCGGCTCCGCGGCGATCTCGTCGTGTTCTCGATTCACTGGGGCGACAACTGGGGCTATGAGGTCCCCGAGGAACAGGTTCGTTTCGCGCGCGCGCTGATCGACTCCGGCGCCGTCGACGTTGTTTGCGGCCACTCCTCGCACCACGCGAAAGCAATGGAGGTCTACAAGGGCAGGCTCATTCTGTACGGCTGCGGCGACCTGCTCAACGACTACGAAGGCATCGGGGGCTACGAGGGTTTCCGCGGCGATCTGTCGCTGCTCTACCTTCCACGGCTCGACGGCGCCACCGGGCAACTGGCCACCCTCGAAATGACGCCGCTGCGCATCCGCCGGTTCCGTCTTGAGCGGACTGACCGGTCCGACACGAAGTGGCTGGAGGCGCGTCTGGACAGAGAGGCCCGCCGGTTCGGCGGCCGGGTCCGTCGTACGGACGAGGGACGGCTCGCGCTCGAGTGGGGCCGGCCGGAGGCGGACGATGGAATCCGGCGGGAGACAGACTGACCGCGCCGGGCTCAGCGAAGCCGAGGCGGGGCGACGGCTGCTTGTTCACGGACCGAACCGCCTGCCGGCCGCCCGGGCGAAGGAGAGCCGGCTGCGCCAGGTGGCGAGGAACTTCACCCACTTGATGGCCCTGCTGCTGTGGGTAGCCGGCGGTATCGCGTTCGTGGCCGAGATGCCGCAACTCGGCATCGCAATCTGGGCGGTCACGCTGCTCAACGGCGCCTTCAGCGCCTGGCAGCAGCACCGGGCGGCCCGCTCAGTGGAGGCGCTGCGCGGGCTGGTACCGCACGCGGCACGTGTTCTCCGGAACGGCGTGGAGCGCCGCGTACCGGCGGAGAATGTCGTGCCCGGCGACGTGGCGATCCTCGCCGAGGGCGATCGCGTGCCCGCCGACGGGGCAGTGTTGGAAGGCGCCGGCCTGCGGTTGGATCAGGCGCTGCTTACGGGTGAGTCGGTGCCGGTAGCGAAGGTGCCCGGCGAAACCGTCTTCGCCGGCACGTTCGTGGCGGGCGGGCATGGGACGTTTGAAGTCCGCGCCACCGGTGGGGACACCGAGTTCGGCCGGGTGGCGATGCTCACGCAGACCACGGCGAAGGAGTTGAGCCCGCTCGAGCGGGAACTGCAAGTAGCCACGCGGACGATCACCCTGCTTGCCGTCGCCATCGGCGCGGTCTTCCTGCTGCTCGCGCTCGCCCTCACCGACATCGGCCGTGGCCGCGCCGCCGTGTTTGCGCTGGGCGTGATTGTTGCCTTCGTGCCGGAGGGGCTGCTGCCCACGATGACCGTCGCGCTCGCCCTCGGCGCGCAGCGGATGGCGCGGCGGCGGGCGCTGGTGAAGGACCTGTCGACCGTCGAGACTCTCGGCGCGGCCACTGTCATTTGCACAGACAAGACCGGCACGCTCACGCAGAATCAGATGACCGTGCGGCGCGTCTGGGCCGGCGGCGAGGAATGGAGCGTGACGGGAACCGGTTACGGGGGCGGCGGCAAGGTGAACGGAGCCAACCGGCACGCCCGGGGCCTGTTGCGGTTGGTGGAAATCGCGGTCTGTTGCAACAACACCGTGCTCCAGCCGCCCGAACGGGGCCGCGCGAATTGGACGGTTCTCGGCGATCCGATGGAGGCGGCGCTTCTGGTGCTCGCACGCAAGGCGGGGTTCGACGCCGGTGCGGTGCGCGCCGCGTTACCACGCGAGGGCGAGATCCCCTTCGACTCGACGCGCCTTCGCATGAGCACATTGCATCGCGACGCCGAAGGGCGACTCCTATTCGTCAAAGGCGCCGTGGAGCGGGTGCTGGCCTGTTGCGACCCCGCCACCGCGACTGGCGCGGCCGCTACCGCCGCCGACTGGGAGCAAACCGGCCTGCGCGTGCTGGCGTTCGCGTGGGGCCGCACCGAGGCGGAAGCGGGGCTCACCTTCGCCGGACTCGCCGGCATGGAGGACCCGCCCCGGCCGGAAGTGTCTGCCGCCATCGCCACCTGCCGCGCCGCGGGCGTTCGCGTCATCATGATGACCGGTGACGGCGAACTCACCGCGAGGAGCATCGCGCGCCAGATCGGTCTCGCCGGGGATGGTGAAGGCACCGTCATCACCGGGCCGGCGCTCGACGGCATGGCCGACACGGATCTCACCGCGACCCTCACGCGCCCCGTGTTGCTCGCCCGCATGCGACCGGAGCAGAAGCGCCGCATCGTCGACATCCTGCAGCGCGAAGGCCACGTTGTCGCCATGACCGGTGACGGCGTCAACGACGCGCCCGCCCTCCGCCGCGCCGACATCGGCGTCGCCATGGGCGCTAGCGGCACCGACGTCGCCCGCGAATCGGCGGACCTCATCCTGCTCGACGACAGCTTCGCCTCCATCGTCTTCGCGATTGAAGAGGGCCGCGCCGTCTTCGCCAACGTGCGCAAATTCACCACCTACGTCTTTACCAGCAACGCGCCGGAGGCCGCCTCCTTCATCGCCTTTGCCCTTTCCGGCGGCCGCATCCCGCCCGCACTCGACGTCATGCGCATTCTCGCCGTCGATCTCGGTACCGACGTCCTGCCCGCCGTCGCCCTCGGTGGCGAGTCCCCCGAACCCGGCCTGATGCGCCAGCCGCCGCGCCCCCGCACCGCCCACCTGATCGATCGCGCCATGCTCTGGCGCAGTCTCGTCTGGCTCGGCCTTCCGCAAAGCCTCGCGGTCATGGGCGCCTTCTTCGCCACCTATTGGGCCAACGGCCACCCCGGGCACTGGCTCGATCTCCCTGCCGCCGGCCCGCTCTATTCTCAAGCCGTTTCGGCCGCCCTCGCCGCGGTCGTCGCCTCGCTGATCGGCAACCCCTTCGCGCAGCGCTCGGAATCGGAATCGGCGTTCGCGATCCCGCTCAGCCGCAATCCATTTCTCCTTTGGGGCGTTGCCGCCGAACTGCTCTGTCTGGCCGCTTTCCTGCATGTGCCCGCGCTGCGCGCCGTTCTGGGCACCGCGCCTCTGTCCTGGCTTACCTGGGCGGGGATCGCCGCCACGATCCCCCTCCTGGTCCTGTTCGACGAAATCCGCAAGCGCCGCCGCGCTACCGGCCGCGCCGCCGGCCTCCGCTCCACAACGGCCGGCCGCGGTCGTCCCGCAGCGTGACCGTCGTGCCGCCCTTCTGGATCGACTTCGCGATCACCGCGTTTCCGCCTTCTTCCTTCACCTTCGAGCCGGTGATTGTCACCTGGTCCCCTTTGGCCAGCGCCAGGTTCTTTTCCTTGGCGAATGACGCGGGACCGACATGAACGTCGAACGTCTCCGCGGCCGTTTTCAATGTTACGTGCAGCCCCTTGCCCTGGAAGCCGGCGTGATCCACTTCGCGGACGTCCTCGACGGTTCCTTGGAACGTGGCCTCGGTGGACAGATCGTACCGGGGCATTGCCTTGCGCTGCGCGAGAAGCGCCGGCTGGATTGCCGCGCCCAACATCGCGAAAGTAGTGACGAATGTTCTTCGGGTCATATCCCCCTCCGTGCATGCGCATCGCCAGAAACATTGGTCCCGCGCGTGCTGGACCACAAGTGAGGCGTTATGACACTCACCCCGCAAATCACCTTTCGCAACATGGATGCCGACCCGCGCACCGAACTGCTGATCCAGAAGGAGATCGCCAAACTCGAGCGCTACTTCCCCCGGCTCATGAGCTGCCGCGTGACGTTTGAGGCGCCGGTCCGGAAGTCCGTCCACTATAAAGTCCGGATCGACCTCGGCATGCCCGGCAAGGAACTCGTCGTCAAGCGCACGCCCAGCCTCCACGACACGCTTGCCGCCCAGGAGACGGCGAAAAAGACGAAGTCGGCGGAGATCCAGCGAGTGCGTCGCATGCTCGCCGCCGCTGTCCGCGATGCGTTCGCCGACATGCGCCGCCGCATGCAGGACCATACCCGTAAACTTCGCGGCGCCGTCAAGGTCCACGCCGCCGCGCCCGCCGCCCGCGTCGCGCGCCTGTTCCCGGAGGAGGGCTACGGCTTCCTCGAGGCGGCCGATGGCCGCGAGATTTACTTCCACGAAAACGCCGTGCTCGAGGGCCACTTCGATGACCTTCGCATCGGCGCCGAAGTCGAGTTCGTCGAGGCTGACGGCGACATGGGGCCGCAGGCCAGCACCGTTCGCCTCACCCACCCCGAAAAGCAGCTCCGCGCCGCCGCCGATCAGGTCGTACTGACGCCCGCCCGAGCCAGGCGAGGTGCGTGATGGCGCTCCGCATTGAACTTCCCGCCTTCGGCGACGGGCAGCCCATCCCCGCCGAGTTCACTTGCGACGCCGAGAACGAGTCGCCCGAGGTCCGCTGGTCCGGCCTTCCGCCCGGCACGCAAAGCCTCGCCCTCGTCATGGACGATCCGGACGCCCCCTCCGGCACCTGGAACCACTGGCTCCTCTGGGACATCCCCGCCCGTCTTGGCGGCCTTGCCACCGGCCACCCCCTGCACAGCCCGTTCCGCTCCGGTACCAACGACTTCGGCAAAACCGGGTACGGCGGTCCCTGTCCGCCCCGCGGCCACGGCCCCCATCGCTACTTCTTCCGCCTCTACGCTCTCGATGTCGAAACCCTCGGCGTGCCCGCCGGCGCCCGCCGCGTCACGCTCGACCGCGCCCTCGCGCGCCACACCCTCGCCCATGCCGAGTACCAGGGCATCTATGAGCGGAAATAAACAGCGGCGCGGCATTTGCCCCGGCAGTGGGGAATCTTCCCCACGCCCCGCTACGAAATAATCTTCTTCCGCATCGCGTAGATCACGATCTCCGCCGTGTTGTGCAGGTCCAGCTTCTGCATGAAGTTGGTGCGGTGCGTGTCCACCGTGTGCACGCTCACCCCAAGGATCGACGCCACTTCCCTGTTCGACCGCCCCTCCGTCAACAGGTCGTAGCGGTCCTGCAGCCCCTCCTGCGTCAACCGGCGAACATAATCTTCGAGCAGCATGTGCGCGATCGCCGGGCTGAAATACGTCCGCCCTGGGCCACCGCGTGCACCGCCCGCAGCACGTCCGCCTCCGCCGAGTCCTTCAGCAGATACCCCTTCGCCCCCACCGTCAGCGCCCGGATCAGAAACTCCTCGTCCGACTACATGCTCAGGATGATCACCCCCGTCCGCGGACTGGCCTTCGTGATCTGCGCCGCCGCGTCGAGGCCGTTCAACATATCCACGATCGCCACATGCGGCTGCAGTTCCGACGCCAGGCGCACCGCCTCACGCCCGTCTTCGGCCTTCCCGGCAATCTCGATCCCGGGGTCCTGGCTCAGCAAGAAACGCAGCCCCTTTCTCACAATCCCGTGGTCGTCGGCCAACAAAACCCGTATGCCGCAAATACGTGGACTGCCTCCGGAAGTGTGAACCGCACCCGCAGCGTGCTGCCGTGTCCCGGTTCCGAGTCGATGCGCAGCGTCCCGCCCAACTCCCGCACCCGTTCTTCAATTCCCAACAGCCCCAATCCGCCCTGCCGCGCCTCGCGGGCGTCGAAGCCCCGTCCGTCGTCGCGCACTGTCACCTCCGCCTTCGTCGCCCGCGCGTGCCGCGCGCAGTTCGTCAGCGTCTCCTGCACCACCCGGTACACGCACGTCTTGTGCTCCTCGCTCAGGCCCGCGAAACTGCCGTCTGCGTTCACAGTCACCGGGATCCCGCTGCGCTTCGAAAAGTGCCGCGCCTGCCACTGCAGCGCCGGCAAGAGCCCCAGGTCCAGCACCGACGGCCGCAGCCCGACCGCCAGGTCCCGTACCGCCCGCAGCGCCTGCTCCGCCACCGATTTCGCCTCCTGCAAATGATCGGCGAACGGCCCCGGTTCTTCCCGCAGCCGCTCCAGGCTCCCGAGCTCGATCCGCAGCCCCGTCAGCATCTGCCCCACCTCGTCGTGCAGTTCCCGCGAAATCGACTTCCGCTCCTCCTCCTGCGCATGCATCAACTGCGTTGTCAGATGCCGCAACTGCTCCTCGGCCCGTTCCGTCTTCGCCCGCTCCCGCTCCGTCCGCCGCTCCAGCATCGCGATCCGCACCACGCACCCCGCCGCCACCAGCACGCCGATCAGGAACGCCGCCGCCACAATCCGCTCGATCTCCTGCCGGAACGCCACCTGCCCCGTCCGGACCTGCTGATACTGTTCCCGGTACGCCGCGCTTGTCAGCGCATCCACTTCTTCGGCGATCGCCAGCAGCGATTGCCGCCGCAGCCGCTGCTGCTCCCGCAGGAAGAACGTCGCCCGTTCCCGCCGCTCCTCGGGCGTCCATTGCAACACCGGCGCCACGGTTGCCCAATAGGACTGTAACTCCTGCTCCAGCTGTTGCAACCGCGCCGCTCCCCGCCCCGGACTCCCGCTGCGCAACTCCTGCACCAGCCGCTCCACCTCCCGCCGGTTCTCCGCGAAATCCCACGCATACCGCTGGTTCTGCACCGGCGATGTATCGAGCAGCAACTCCCGCACCAGAATGCTGTTGATGTAAATCCGTCGCATCCCCGGCGTCTCCGACGTCTATATCCCCCAGGACCTCGATTTCCCCGCCATCAAGCTCGACATCGATCGCACCCGCGCCTCCCAGCTCGGACTCACCCAGCGCGAAGTCACCTCCAACATCATCACCGCCCTCGTCTCCAACCAGATGATCGCCCCCTCCTACTGGGTCGATCCCCGCTCCGGCAACGACTACCTCCTCACCGTCCAGTACCCCGAAAACCGCATCCGCAACCTCATGGACCTGAGCGCCATTCCCCTCCACGCCTCCCGCGCCGTCAACCCCGCCCGTCTCGACGCCCCCACCGAAGTCGATCACTACCAGCTGCGCCGCGTCATCGACGTCTACGTCGGACTCGATAGCGAGGACCTCGGCCGCATCGCCAACCGCATCGACGAGATCGTCGCCGGCGCCGAAATTCCAGCCGGTCTCCGCGTCGACCTCCGCGGCATGGTGCAAGGCATGCGCGCCTCCATGAACAGCTTCGGCCGCGGCCTCATCCTCTCGGTCGTTCTCCTCTACCTCATCCTGGTCGCCCAGTTCCGCTCCTTCGTCGATCCGCTGCTCATCCTTCTGGCCGTCCCTCCCGGCCTCGCCGGCGTCAGCGTCACCCTTCCGTTCCTCAACGGCGGCCTCTTCAAGGCCCGCCAGCGCGAAGCCGAGGCCCGCGCCGGCCAGTCCCAGCGTCGGGTCCAGGTCCTCGAAAACGCCGTCGCCCGCGAAGTGGCTGTCGCCCTCCTCGACGTCACCACCGCCAAACAGCGCATCGAAGTCACCGGACAGTGGATCGCCCAGGCTGCGCAGGCGCTCGAACTCGCCCAGTCCCGCTATGAGCTCGGCCTCAGCTCCATCGTCGAGCTCAGCCAGGCCCAGCTCGCCCGCACCAACGCCGAAATCCAGCAGGCCACCGCCCGCTACGACTATCAGCTCCGCCTCGCCATTCTCGATTCCCGCACCGGCCGGCTCCAGTAGTTCGCCGCCTTGGTATCCTGTTGAATTCATGCCTGCCAAACGAGAAATCCCCGCTGATAAATTCGTCTTCGGCTGCCATCGCTTCGGTTTCGGCCCCGCCCCGGGCGGCGGCCGCGTCGACGTCGTCAAGCACGTCGTGCCCATGGTGAAAGCGGCGCTCGAGCTCGGCATCCGGACCTTCGATTCCGCTGTCCTCTACCGCGCCACGCTCCAGCTCGGCCAGGCCCTCGAACACCTCGGCGTGGACCCCAACGAGGTCCGTCTCCAGACCAAGTGTCTCCGCTACCTCGGCCTCGCCGCCGACGCCAAGGAGCACCAGCCCGAAGGCAGCCTGCAGGGCATTCCGGCCCGCTACCAGGACCTGACCGATAAGTGGGATCCCAGCCCCAAGGGCGTCGAGCAGCAGATCTGCCGCGAGCGCATCGAGTACGGCGGCCGCGGCCTTTACGGCGTCGCGCTCCACGATCCGCCGGACATGGAAAAGCAGGTCGGCATGGACTGGGACCGCGACATCCGCCCCGCCGTCAAATACCTCCGCTTCGCAAAGGAAATCGGCTTCATCGAGCGCATCGGCCTCGGCATCAAGGAACCGTCCTTCGTCCAGCGGTTTCTCAACGAGGAGCCCAACACGCTTGACTATGCCGGCATCACCTTCTGCCCGGCGATCCTCGATCAGCTGATGGGCGTCGTCCGCCTGAGCGAGCAGCACAACTTCCAGATCACGCTCATGGGCATCAACTACGGCCAGGCGTTCACCCTCACCGAGGACCCGGCCACCGCCCCGCCGTTCCTGTTCAACTACGAGATCGCGAACGCCGAAGAGCGCGCTCTCATGTCGCGTTTCTACAAGATCTGCGGCTCGACTCCGCTGCTCCATCTTGCCGCCGCTGTCGCCGGTCTCCTCGTGGTCCATTTCCCCAACTCGGTGACGCAGATCGTAACGGCCACCAAGAACGCGGAGCGCCTTGTCGAAACGATGAACCTCGTCCGCGAAGCCCACGTCCCCGCCCCCGTCTGGGCGGAACTCAAGGCCGCGGAACTCATCCCCCGCGACTTCCCGACGAACTGACGGCGCCGCCCCTAGGGCCGCACAACGGCAACCCCGACCGGCCGGGACTCGAACGTGGTGGATATCGTCCCCCGCTTGCTGTCCCGGCACGTCGATTCGAACTGCAGCGTCACCGCGCCCTCGGTCGGCCAATTCCGCCGCCGGTCGCCGATGAACGAAAACTCCATCCGCCGGAACGCCGCGCGGCTCGCCGCGACGCAGGCGGGCACCTCCGTCCCGCCCGGCAGTACGGTTTGTGTCGCGAAGAGCGATTCCCGGACCATTCCTCCATCCCGCCCTCGCCTCGCCAACGTCATCCCCACAATCCCCACGCCATCCCTGGTTCCGGCCACCCGCAAACCGGCCGCCCGCGGACACCTCACGTCCAACCGCAGCCGCACCTGATAAGCTACGTCGTCGAGCGGCTCCACCCGTTTCTCCGTTACCGCAACTTGGCAAACGGTTGGCCCTGGCTCCGCTCCGTCAACAGCAGTATCGGCGCCAGTCAACCCTAACGCAACCAGCCAGACCGCAAATACCGGCCATCGATACGGACCGCCCACTACTGTTTCCCCGCCTCCCCAAACGCCGGCTTCCATATCCACGGCACGGCATAATTCTCCTTCGCCCACCGCGCCCACATCTCCGCCATCCGCTTCACCCGCTCCGGCTCCGCCGCCGCCAGGTTCCGCGTCTCCGTCCGGTCGGCCTCGATGTCGTACAGCTCCCACGCCCCCTCCGGATGCACCGCCGTCAGCTTCCACTTTCCGTCCCGCACCGCCCGGCTCCCCTCGTGTTCCCAAAATAGCGGTCCCCGCCGCACCGCCCTCCCCGCCAACCGCCCGGCCATATTCTCCCCCGCGCACTCCGCCGGCGCCCGCCCCCCGGCCACCGCCGCCAGCGTCGGCAACACGTCGATAAAGTGCCACGGCTCGTGGTTCAACGCTCCCTTGCCCCGCAATCCGCCCGGCCAGTGCGCGATGCACGGCGTCGAAATGCCCCCTTCGTGCGTGTAGTGCTTGTACAGACGCCACGGCGTGTTCCCCAGGTTTGCCCACGCTGATCCGTAGCTGTGGTACGTCCCCGGCTGTCCCATCTCATCCAGCCGCGCCCCCGTGTGCAACACGTTCGCCGGCCCGCTGCTCCCGTCGAACCCGTACGGATCCCACTCCGCGCACGCCCCGTTATCCGAGCAGAACAAGATAAGCGTGTTCTCCAACTCCCCGCTCGCCCGCAGATCGTCCACCACCCGCCCGATCCCCCGGTCCATCTGCTCCACCATCGCCGCGAACGTCGCCATCCGCCGCGCCAGGTCCTTCCGCCGGTCCGCCGGCAGCGTCTCCCACGCCGGATTCTCCTTCTCCGCCCACCCGTTCACCGACGACACCCGGTTCGGCCCCACCACGCTCCGCGGCGTCAGCCGCCACCGCCGGTCCGTCAGCCCCAGCTTCCCCATCCGCGCAAACCGCGCCTCCCGCAGCTTGTCCCAACCCTGCTCGTAAACCGGCTGATATTTATCGATCAGCTCCTTCGGCGCGTGCAGCGGAAAGTGCGGCGCGTTGTAGGCCAGATACAGAAACCACGGCCGCCCCGCCTTCCGCGCCCCGCCCAGAAAGTCGATCGCGTGATCCGTGATCGCGTCCGTGGCATAAAACTTCTCGTACCGCCGCGCCGGCCGCCCCTCCGGCAGCCGCGTGTACTTCGACGCGTCCCAGAAACTGTCGAACCCGTGCACCATCCCGTAGAACTCGTCGAACCCCCGCGCCACCGGCCCCGGTTGCCCCAGGTGCCACTTCCCGCACATCAGCGCCGTGTACCCGGCCTCTTTCATCACCCGCGGCAAAAACGGCACCCCCGCCTCGATCCGCCCCGCGTACCCCCGCAGCCCGTCCTGCCGCTGCCCGCCTACCATGTTCCCCATCCCGACCTTGTGCGGGTGCTGCCCCGTCATCAGCGCCGCCCGCGACGGGCAGCACCGGGCGTTGTTGTAAAGCTGCGTGAACCGCACGCCTCCCGCCGCCAGCCGGTCCAGGTTCGGCGTTTCGATCTCCCCGCCGAAACACCCGATAT
>CAYMTH010000027.1:13122-17490 GCA_964393235.1 uncultured Solibacteraceae bacterium
CCCCGAGAGTCCCCAGAAACTTCCTTCGCGTTAACATAAGCTTCGATTAGCATACCCCCCATGCCCCTCTCCCGCCGCGCCTTCCTCCACGCTCTCCTCGCCCCGCCCCCGCCGCCCAATATCGTCCTCTTCCTCGCCGACGATCACGGTTGGGACATCGCCGGCTGCTACGGCAACAAAGCCGTCAAAACCCCGAACATCGACCGCTTCGCCACCGAAGGCCTCCGCTTCACCCGCGCCTTCGCCGCCTCCCCCACCTGCAGCCCCTCTCGTGCCATCCTGTACACCGACGTCCAGTCCGCCCGCAACGGCCTCATGGGCAACCACACCGGCAGCAGGCCCGGCCTCAAATCCATCGCCCAGTACCTCCAAGCCCTCGGCTACCGCACCGTTCTCGCCAACAAAACCCACGTCAAACCCGTCGAAGTCTTCGCCTTCGAGTACGTCAAGGCCACCCTCCCCGACGTCCCCGGCCGCCCCCGCCGCTACCGCCAGGAAGGCCTCGACACCAAAGCCATCGACGCCCTCCTCGCCGATCACGTCCGCACCCGCCCCACCCAGCCCCTCTGCCTCATCCTCGCCGACAACGCCCCCCACGTCCTCTGGGAGCCCAACCGAGACTACGACCCCGCGAAACTTCCCCTTCCCCCCATCGCCGTCGACACCCCCAAAACCCGCGCCGCCCTCGCCAACTACTACCAGGACATCACCACCGCCGACCAGCACTTCGGCGAAGTCCTCGCCTCCCTCCGCAAACACGGCCTCGAACAAAACACCCTCACCATCTATACCTCCGACCAGGGCCCCGAATGGCCCCGCTCCAAGTGGACCCTCTACGACGCCGGCCTCCGCGTCCCCTTCATCGCCCGCTGGCCCGGCCGCATCCCCGCCGGCGCCGTCACCGCGGCCATGATCTCCTTCACCGACGTCACCCCAACACTCATCCACGCCGCCGGCGGCCGCCCCATCCCCAACCTCGACGGCTCCAGCTTCCTCGACGTCCTCACCGGCAAATCCCCCCGCTTCCGCCAGGAAATCTACGCCTCTCACTCCGGCGACGGCACCATGAACATGTTCCCCCAGCGCGCCGTCCGCGACGAGCGCTTCAAATACATCCTCAACCTCCACCCCGAACGCACCTGGACCACCCATTTCACCAAGGTCGGCGACATCCCCGGCTCCCACCTCGACGTCTATTCCACCTGGCTCGAAAAGGCCAAATCCGACCCCGCCGCCGCCCGCACCGTCGACCTCATCGAACGCCACCCCGCCGAAGAACTCTACGACACCGCCGCCGATCCCCACGAACTCCACAACCTCGCCGCCAACCCCGCCCACCGCGCCACCCTCGAACGCCTCCGCGCCCTCCTCCGCAGACGCCGCGCCGAGCTCGGCGATCAGGACGAATAGTCGCCTTTTCTGTGACAATTTGTCGCTCGCCGCGTGCCGTTTTGACTTAGGGTAATTTCCCTGTTTTCAGAAACATACCTAGTGTGTTTCATTCGTCTTTCGACCGGCCTATACTCGCAATATCCAGCCACCTGAAGTCCTGCGTTTTTGCTGAATATCTCTCTCAATGATGCAGTCTATAGACAACCTGAATCCGGCCCTCGTTGCCGCCTACGATGAGCTGCTATACCTCCGTACCCTCCTGCTGCACAACCCGGTCTCGGAACTCCTCATCGCGCTCTATTTCCTCGCGTCCTTCTTCGCCGTCATCCTGTTCTTCTTCTACTGGTGCTATTGCGTCGCGCAACTGCTCCAGTGTGCCGGCGAAGAGTTGACCGACGCCGAGCTCGACTCGCTCCGCCCCGAGCGTTGCGCGCTCGCCGCCTTCCTCCAGTTGTTTCTCCCCAAGGCGATCTTGTTGCAGTAATCAACGTCGCCGAGCCTTTATCCTGGGAGAGTGCGCCTCCTGCCACTCTCCCTCCTCGCGCTGATCCTCGCCGCACCCGCCGCCGACTGGTCCTCCAAACCCTTCCCCGACTGGTCCGACGACACCGTTCTGCGCCTCCTCACCGGTTCTCCGTGGTCCAAGGGCACCTCCGTCGACATCGAGTGGCACAAACGCGAGCTCCGTCCCCTCACCTACAAGGACATTGCCGGCGCCGACCACAACCCCGTCAAGGACCCCGGCCTCGGCCCTCTCGGAGGCATCGGCGCCCCTAAGCCCAAGCTCCCCATGAGCGCGGATCTCCTCATCCGTTTCCCCAATGCCCTCCCCATGCGCCACGCCAAGGCCCTCTACCGCCTTCGCGCCGAAAAACGCCCCTCCGGCGAGCTGAACGCCCTCATCGATGCCCCTAAAGCCGGCTACGTCATCGAAATCTTCGGCGTCCCCTCCGAGGTCGCTCACCAGGGCGCCGGCTCCGTCGAAAGCCTCATCACCCGCTCCGCCCACCTGAAAACACGCTTCGGCCGCAAATACACCCCCGTCCGCACCGAAGTCGCCATCCAGGCCGACACCCTCAAAATCCTCGTCTTCTTCTCCAATGAAGAGCCGCTCCGCGTCTCCGACGATGAAATCGAGTTCTTCGCCGACGTGCAGCTCTTCAAGTGCAAAGCCTCTTTCAAGCTCAAGCCGATGATGTACCTCGGCCGCCTCGAGCTCTAACCCTTCACTCCGGCAGCGCCAGACTATACAGCACCCCGCCGGCCGATACAGCCACGTACTGCTTCCCCTCCACCGCGTAGCTGATCGGCGACGACGATATCGCGTTCCCCGTCTGCATCCGCCACAGCGCCTGCCCCGTCTTCGCGTCCAGCGCGATCAGGTTCCCCTCTCCCGTCGACGAGAACAATAACCCTCCCGCCGTCGCCAGCACGCCCGCCGACAGCGACCCCCGCGTCACCGGAAACGTCCACTTCACCGTCCCCGTCGCCGCGTCGATCGCCTTTACCGCCGCCTTCGGCAGCTCGTCGATCGAGACCGCCCGCCCGCCCCAATACGCCTTCCCCGGCTCATACGCCTGCGGCGTCCGCACGAACTTCTGCCCCGCCTCCGCCGTCATCAGGTAAAACGTCCCCGTCCCCGCGTCGTAGGAAGGCGACTGCCAGTTCGTCCCGCCCACCAGCGACGGGTAAACCAGCTGCCCCTCCGGCGTCGCCGTCGCGTTCGGCGCCCACAACGGCCGCCCGCTCTTGTCAAAACCCCGGTTCCACGTCTGCTTCACGAACGGCTTCGCGAACAGAAACTCCCCGTTCGTCCGGTCCAGCGCATAGAAAAACCCGTTCCGGTTCGCCTGCAGCAGCGCCTTCCGCGCCTTCCCGCCGATCGTCAGGTCCGCCAGTACGATCCCCTGGTTCGCGTCCCAGTCGTGGTCGTCCCCCGGCGTGAACTGATAATGCCACTTCCGCGCCCCCGTGTCGGCGTCCAGCGCCACCACCGAGCAGCTGAACAGGTTGTCCCCCTTCCGCACCTCCGCGTCCATGTCCGGCCCCGGATTCCCCGTCGTCCAATAGACCAGGTTCAGCTCCGGGTCGAAATTTCCCGTCAGCCACGTCCCGCTGCCCCCCGTCTTCCACGAGTCGCCCTTCCACGAGTCGTGCCCGAACTCGCCCGGCCCGGCGACCGTGTTAAACCGCCACACCCGCTTCCCCGTCGCCGCGTCGTAGGCGTCCAGGAACCCCCGAATCCCGTGCTCCCCGCCCGCCACGCCGACGATTACTTTGTCCTTCACCGCCAGCGGCGCGGCGGTCACGCTGTAGCCCAGCATCGAATCGGCCACCTGCGTCTCCCACAGCGGCAACCCCGTTCGCGCGTCCAGCGCCACCAGCGCCGCGTCCAGCGTTCCCACGAACACCCGGTTGCCCAGCACCGCCACGCCCCGGTTGAACGGATTGCTCTCGTACGGATTCTTCGCCTTCCGCTTCCGCTCGTACTTCCAGATCTGCAGCCCCGTCTTCGCGTCGAACGCGAACACCTGTCCCGGCGGCCCGGCCGTGTACATCACCCCGTCCACCACCACCGGCGTCGACTGCAGCACGGACTCCCCGGGCAGCTGCGCCGCCCACTTCACCTGCAGCCCCTTCACGTTCCGCGTGTCGATCTCCTTCAGCCCCGAATAATGCCGCCCCGCGTAATCCCCCCAATAGGTCAACCAGTTGCGCGGCTCTCCCGCCGCGCTCTTCAGCCGCTCATACGCCAATCCGCCCGGAATCTCCGCCTTCACGGTCTTCGCCAGATCCCGCCCCCCCCGCGTCTTCAAATACCCCCCCCGGTCGCCGACCTCCCCCCCCCCGACGAGCGCCGGCATCCAGGCGGCGCGCGCACCGACTGTCGCCCTCCCTGAGGGTTCCAGAGCGGCGCCGGCGCGAGAAACGGGGTGCCGGGAGTGGCGCGGCCCTCGACTGGGGAACGAGAGGAAA
>CAYMTH010000027.1:17500-18673 GCA_964393235.1 uncultured Solibacteraceae bacterium
CCGCCCCCAGCCGCTGCCCGTCCTCCCCCGCCATCCGCGTCCCCGACTCCGCCTGCACCTCCGCCAGCGCCGCTTTCACCAGCATGTGCCGCACCCCCGTCCCGCTCACCAGGTGCAGCGCGAACGAATCCTCCGCCGCCCGCATCCCGCGCAGCGTCCGCCCGTCCTTCGTCCGGACCGTCACCACCACCGATCCCTTCCCCTCGCCCTTCCCCAGAATCTTCGCCCGCAAATCGGCCGCGCTCAGCGCCCCCGCGCCCGACAGCTCCGGCCCCACCATCCCGCCCCGCGCGTTCACCTCGTGGCACCCCGCGCACCCCGCCTTCCCGAAAAACAGCCGCTCGCCCGCCGCCGCGTCCCCGCTCACCGTCTCCGCCACCGCGCCGCCCCCGCTCAGGCTCCGGATATAGCTCACCAGCTGCCAGATCTTCTCCTGCGGAAACCCGCCGAACCCCGGCATCGCCGTCCCTTTGATCCCGTTCCGGATATTGAGAAAGATCTCCCCGTCCATCCCCCCGCGCGCAAACCGCCCCGACGCCAGCGACGGCCCCCGTTCCGATCCCCGGCCCCCGCCCCCGTGGCACGCCTGGCAGGCCTGCTCATACAGCTTCTCCCCCGCCGCGATCGCCGCCGCATTGCCCGCCAGCGGGTTCTTCTCCCGCTCCGGCGTGTGCTCCTGCGCCGCCGCCGCCAAAACCATCGATAGAAGGACCGTGAAAACGCGAAACATATGGATCGCCTTCTATCATATGGTCTTCAATCGCGCCGCCACCTCCGGATAGTCCGTCTCGATCATCCGCGCCCCCACCCCGTAAACCTCCCGCATCGTCTCCGCCGTATCCCGCTCCCCCAGAATCGTCACCGAAACTCGCGCCCCCGCCTTCCGCACCGCCTCCACATACCCCGCCTCCCGCAACTGCTCCAGCGACAGCCGCACCGTCCGCGTCCGCAGCATCCGGCAGACCTCCCCCACATTCCCCACCGACCCCACCTTCGGCATCGTATCCACTCCCGGCAGCAACGCCGCGAACCGCGCCAGTCGCTCCCTCGCTCCCTCCACCACCACCCGTTCCACCATCCCCGCCCGCCGGATCTCCTCCGCCACCGCCTCCACCGTCCCGGCCTTATGGTCGACGTCGATCCCTACCCCCCGCCGCTTCCCCCACGCGAGTG
>CAYMTH010000028.1:0-18541 GCA_964393235.1 uncultured Solibacteraceae bacterium
CTCGAACTCGCCACAGCCGGCCGCGGCGACCATCTCCGCCCTCGGCGGCTTTGCGCCGCAGTCGACCTCCGCCGTCGCCACCGCCGGCGATCCCGTCCCGCGCTACCTCGGCCTGATCGGCCCCACCCCCGCGGTGAACCTTAACGCCTGCCGCACCACGCTCCTGTTCCAGTTCCTGACCAACCAGGCCGGCTTCGATACCGGCGTCGCCGTCAGCAACACCTCCCGCGACACGCTCGGCACGGCCACACAGACCGGCCGCTGCACCGCCACCTTCTTCCCGACGCCGAACAACCCGCAGACACAGGCGCAGTTCCCCGCCCTGTCCTCGCCCACGTTGAACGGCGGCGAGCAGTGGACCTTCACCGTATCCGGCGCCCGCCCGGGCTTCCAGGGCTACATGATGGTCAACTGCGACTTCCAGTTCGCCCACGGCTACGCCTTCATCAGTGACTTCGGCAGCAAGAACCTCGCGCAAGGCTACCAGGCGCTGGTCATCCCGGACCGCACCCGCCTTGCCGATCCGGTCACCACCGCCGCCCCGGGCACTGGGGAACAGCTCATCCATTAACACTTCCGCTTGACAGGCGCTACACGGCCGGGGAAATAGGGCATAATAAGTCCTACTTCTCCGGCCCATTTCTTTTTGGCTCCGCTTGTTAACTCTTGCGCATCCAGAGGGGAAGGCCGAAACGGCCGGGAAAGTAGTGTTAGAGTAAGAGCACATTCTCGGGGACGGTTGACCATGCGACTGTTATTCACGCTGTGTTTCTTGGGATTCGGAGTGGTTTCCACGGGTCAGGAGATCGCCGCCCGCGCCCGCCAGTTGGAAGAAAAAGGCCAGGCCGCGGCCGCCCGGACAATGATCCTTGACGCGGTCCGCGAGGCGCCTTCCGACGCCGTCACCCTCACCGTCGCCGCCGAATTCCTCGACCGCCACGGCGACCCCGCCGCCCGCGACGTCTACGAAAAACTCGTCAACCAGCTCGAAACGCGCGGCTCCCGCGAGGTGACCAAACACGCCCGCCGCCTCGTCGCGCTCGACCTCCTCGCCGGCGACGGCGCCGCCGCCGTACGCCACGCCCGCCCCGCCGGCCGCGCTTCCGTACCCGCGCCCAAGGCCGAGCTCGGCGCCGAATACCAGATCATCGAAGTCCCCGGCCCTCTCCGCAGCTTCGCCCGCATGGCCGCCCTCAGCCCCGACCTGCCCCGCGAGGAGATCCTCCCCGCCCTCGCCCGCAACGTCGTCACCAACGGCTACCAGGCCGCCAATTCCAATGAAGGCCTCGAACCCACCGAGTATTTGAAGCTCGTCGTCCGCTACCTCGCCCAGGCCCGCGAACTGAGCAAAATCGCCGGCGAAGCCAAGAAAATCCGCGTCGAACAGTGCGAATCCGCCGTCACCGGCGACCTCCTCCGCGCCCTCGGCTACCGCATGCGCGGCGGCTGCGGCGCCGAGGTCGTGCTCGAAACCGTCAACGCCTCCCGCGCCTTCCTCACCATCGATTCCGGCTTCCCTCTCGCCGAACTCGAACAGGCCCTCCGCGCCAACCGCCCTTTCGAATACGAATACCGTCCCACCCAGGTACCCATCCTCTACGGCGCCGACTACTGGCTCGGCTCCTCCAAGGACAAGGAGAAACCGCAGGGCGACTTCATTGACCAGTACATCGGGGATCCCCAACTCTGCCGGCTCTACCTCGGCATGTCCAAGCTCGACCGCGAAGTCGCCGCCAAGCTCAAGGCCTCCGTCAACGTCATGCGCCTGAAGGCCTTCTCCCACGTCCTCGACTTCTTCGGCGGCATGTACACCATCCGCGACGGCAAGGCCGTCGTGCCCGGCGGCGCCAAGGCCGAAGCGATTTGGAGCGAACTCGCCGGCTCTCCCACCTCCGACCCCGCCGCCTTCTTCGACAAGCTCAACTCCAAGGACGACGGCTGGCTCGCCAGCTACTACGACTCGCTTATGCGCGTCAGCGGCCCCGCCCAGGACTACCTCACCCAGGCCGACCGCCTCCGCCGCTTCTACGGCGCCGTCAAGGGCAAGGTCACCAGCCCCGGCCCCGCCCGCCCCGTCTTCCGCGCCAATACCGACCTGCTCCTGCTCACCACCCGCCTCCGCTTCGACGCCGACGGCAAGCCCCACATCCCCGGCACCATCGAGGTCTGGAAGCAGCTCTTCATCAAGCATCCCCACGGCAAGTACGACGGCAAGTTGACCAAGGCCGCCGTCGGCTGGAAGGATCCCGACGACGTCCTCGAAGCCCTCTTCGCCCTCTGCCGCAAGGCCGTCGAAAACGAGCCGCTCAAGATCTTCATGGCGATCAGCGACATGAACCGCCGCCGCCCGCAGCCCATGGCGCCCGCCACCGTCGACCGCCTCGCCCGCGAGTTCCGCCAGCACGGCTCGCAGTACTCCGTCCTCAATGAAACCGGCGCCCTCGCCGAGTCGACGATCCTCGCCTATCTCGACACCGCCGCCGCCGTCACCGGCATCCGCGACCAGGGCGTCCGCTCCAACGCCGCCGGCACGCTCCAGGGCCTCATCTCCATCTGGCAGATCCTCGTCCGTCAGGGCTCCATCCCCGAAAAGGATGCCGACGCCACCCTCGCCGGACTGCTCTCCTCCTTCGCCAAGGTCAAGAACGACCGCGAATCCTTCGAAGCCGGCTGGTCCGGCGTCACCGCGCTGCTCAAGGCCGCCGGCCTCCCCGAAGGCGCCAACCCGCAGGACCGCATGGTCGACCTCCTCGCCGGCACCACCGCCACCGAGGACGTCGAAACCCAGACGCAGCTCGTCCAGGACATGATCCGCGTCATCGAGGCCCAGCGGCTCGTCTCCCTCAAGGCCCTCGGCGATCTCGCCGCCCACCTCGATTCGCTCGGCAAAGGCGGCAAGCTCGACCCGTCCATCATCCAGCGCGTCTCCGGCCGCCTCTCCGAAATCCAGCTTCCCCGCGCCGGCCTGACCGGCGTCGAGCGCAACGCCCTCATCTTCGGCTACTGGAGCGAGCGCCACATCGAGTTCCAGCGGAAGCTCAACCTCCGCGCCATGGTCGAACGCGCCGCCGCCGACCCCGCCAAACTCGCCGACGTCAAGGCCGCCCTCGCCCCCCTGCTCCGCGATTCCCTCGTCGGCCTCAACTACGCCCACTATGCGCCTCCCGGCGCGCAGATCCTCTACACGAATCCCGTCTTCGTCCGCAGCCATGACTTCCTCGGCCTCCAGGGCCAGCCCCAGACCTGGCGCCACACCGAGGTCGTCGGCTCCGGCTGGCCGGCCAGCTCCGGCGGCCGCCTCGTCGGCTCCCTCGCCGGCCTCCCCTACGCCCTCGCCGAAGCCGAACAGAACTTCCTGATCCCCTCCAAGGAGCAGGCGCTCATCTGGGGCGACCTCGTCCCGCAGATCGTCCAAAGCGCCAAAATTCAGCGCTTCTGGAAGGTTTCTCCCACCCAGATGCACTGGGTCGCGCTCCACCTCCGCATGGCCGAAACCACCCTCGCCGAGGCCGCCCTCGACGATTCTCTCCGCGACCGCGTCATTCGTTCCCTGTCGCAGTACGCCGCCCCCGCCCGCGCCCGCCAGGTCGGCGAATGGCTCGCCGAAGGCCGCGTGAAGAAGGCGCTCGAAAACGTGACGCCATCCGAAATGTTCGCCGTCGCCCGCGACCTCAACACCGCCCGGGCCGCCGAAGGCGACGCCCTCGCCGCCCAGATCCAGCAGATCGCCAAGACCGCCCCCGCCGCCGCCAGCTACGCCGCCGTCTCCCGCGCCTTCGGCACCTCCAAGCCGACGCTCACCAACAGCTACGCGCCCGAACTGCTGCAGATCCGCACCTTCCCCACCCTCATGGGCTACTCCAGCCGCATCATGGCCGAAAGCTGGGAGTCCAGCCTCCTTTACTTCGCCGCCGTCGCCGACTCGGCCTACATGATGCCCTCGCAGCTCAACGTCGCCGTGCCCGAATGGACCAAGAACACCGTCGAGCGCATCTTCGCCACCCACCTCGAGGACTGGCCCGCCCTGCTCCGCTCCATGCGCCAGGTCGGCGATGACGTCCGCGCCAAGGCCTTCAAGGCGCAGTCCGCCGGAGGCGCCGAGTAGCCGCCCCCGGCGGCCTCGCAATCGGTTAAACTTTTCACCAATATCCTGACTGAGGGAGATACGAGTGACATCGAGACGGAAACTTATCGGAATGGGAGCGGCCGCTGTACTCGCCGGCAAGAGCGCGCTCGGCCAGGAGCGCAGCCTTCCCACCTTCCGCGTCAAAGTCGACATGGTCGTGCTGGGCTTCACCGTCACCGACAGCAAGGGCAAGTACGTCAACGGACTCAAGCCGTCGGACTTCCGCATCCTCGAAGACGGCATCGTCCAGAAGCTCAACACCTTCGCCGAGGGCAACAAGCCCGTCATGCAGATCCTCGACGACGGCTCCATGAAGCCCCTCGCCGCACAGCCCGCCCAGGAAGCCAAGGCCGGCCCCGACGTCCGCTCCGACGCCTTCGTCGGCACCAACGTCTTCGTCCTCTTCGATACCAGCAACTACATGTATCGCGGCTTCGTCTACGCCTCCGACGCCATCGCCGATTTCGTCCGCGGCCTCGACCGCGCCGACTCCGTCGCCGTCTACACCTTCAGCCGTAACCTCACCCGCGCCTCCGACCTCACCAAGGACCGCAACGAAGCCATCCTCGGCCTCCGCAAAGCCGTCGCCGGCGACGACTCCGCCCTCTACAACACCCTCCTGCTCACCCTCCGCGACGCCGCCAAAGTCCCCGGCCGCAAAGTCGTCATCGTCTTCTCCAACGGCCCCGACAACGCCTCCATGGTCGCCCCCGACGACGTCCGCGCCGTCGCCGAAGACGAGGGCATCCCCATTTACGTCATCTCCACCGCCGAAGCCTCCAAGGACGCCATCTCCTCCGGCGTCTTCAAGCGTCTCGCCACACGCACCGGCGGCAAGGCCTACTTCGCCAAGACCTGGCAGAAGCAGGTGGAAGCCTTCGAGTCGATCCGCGAGGACCTCGGCAACTCCTACACCGTCACCTACTACCCGCAGCAGAATCCCAACGAAGGGTTCCGCAAGATCGCCGTCGAAATCGTCGGCGACGCCGGCAAGAAGTACCGCGTCCGCGCCCGCCCCGGGTATCGCCCCAGCCGCGGCTTCTAGTTCACCGGCGTCCGGTCGGTCAGACCCGCGATCGCCGTCATCAATTGGCCAACCTCGATCGGCTTGGTCAGATACCCGTCCGCGCCAGAGTCCAGGCAGATCTCCCGGTCGCCCTTCATCGCGTTCGCCGTCAGCATCAGAACCGGCGTCCGCCCGCCGCGCCCGGCCTCAATCTGCCGGATCCGCCGCGTCGCCGAGAGCCCGTCGAGCTCCGGCATCTGCACATCCATCAGCACCAGGTCAAAGCTCTCCCGCTCAAACAGCGCCACCGCCTCGCTGCCGTCCGGCGCCTCCGTCACCGCATGGCCCTGCTTCTCCAGCAGCCGGTACGCCAGCCGCCGGCTCACCGGATTGTCTTCCACCAGCAGCACACGCAACGGCCGCCCCGGCTCCAACTCCGCCGCCGGCTGCGGACCCACCGTTCCTTCGTGCCGCTCCAGCCGCGCGGTGAAGTGCACCGTCATTCCCTTCCCTTCCTCGCTTTCGGCCCACATCTGCCCGCCCATCAGATTGGCCAGCCGCTGGCTGATCGTCAGCCCCAGCCCCGTCCCGCCGAACCGCCGCGTCACGGACCCGTCCGCCTGCCGGAACTGCTCGAAGATCACCCCCAGCTTTTCCGCCGGAACCCCGATGCCCGTGTCGCGCACGGAAAAATGGAGCACCGGCGCTTCCGGGCGATAATCCGGGCCCGCCATCACGGTCAGTTCCACCCGTCCCGCCGGCGTGAACTTCATCGCGTTCCCCAACAGATTGTTCAGAACCTGCCGCAACCGGATCGGATCGCCCTTGTACTCGTCCGGCAACGCCGGCCCCACCTCCACGCGGAATAGCAGCTGCTTCGCCGCCATCTGCGGCACAAACGGCCGCACCGTCTCCTGCAAGAACTCCCGCAGCCGGAACGGCACCGCCTCGATGTCCAAACGCCCCGCCTCGATCTTCGAAAAATCGAGAATATCGTTCAGAATCTGCAACAGGCTTCGCGCTGAACCCCGCGCCGTCTCCACATAATCCCGCTGTTCCGGCGTCAACTCCGTCGCCAGCGCCAGCGCCATCATCCCGATCACCCCGTTCATCGGCGTCCGGATCTCGTGGCTCATATTCGCCAGGAACTCGCCCTTCAGCCGGTTCGCCTGATGCGCCTGCCGCAGCAGTTGTTCGATCTCCGCCTTCTGCTCGGCGATCCGCCCCGCCTGCGCCCGCAGCGCCGCGGTCCGCTCCTCGACGGCCGTCTCCAACTCCTGCCGTTGCCGCTCCACCGCCGTAAGCCGCCGCCGCCAGATCAGATACAGCAAACCCAGCCCCACCGCGCCCAGCAGCAGCCGGAACGCCGGCGTCTCATGCCACGGCGGCGCCATGTGCAGATACAGCGTCGACGTCTTCGCTCCCTGAAATCGCGGGCGCACCGTCGTCTGCACCTCCAGCCGGTGCCGCCCCGGCGCGATGTTGAAATTCACCTCCGGAGCCGTCGCCGGAATCCATCCCTGTTCCGGTCCCGGCGTCGCGCCCGCCGGCGTCAGCCGGTACCGGTAGCGCGCCGCCGGGCTCAGGCGGGAATTCGTGAACTCCACCCGCACGTCTGGCGCGCGCAGGTTCACCTCCCCCTGCCACGCCGCTCCGATCGGCCCCCCGCCGTTCACCACCGACACGAGCACCGCGTCCACCTGGTAGGCCGGCGGCCCGTGCGGCTTCCGCTCGGAAAACCCGCTCGTCGTGCCCACGAACATGCGCCCGTCGGGGTGAGCAAAGAATCCGCCCAGCATCACGTCGTGCCAGATCAGACCGTCCCGCGGCCCGATATGCCGCCACGCCCCGCCCTGCCAAACATCCACCCCCACGTCGCTGCCGACCCAGACATTCCCCTTCCCGTCGCTCTCCACAAACCTCAGGTTGTCGCTCTCCAGCCCCGCGCCGCGCCCGAACGGCGTCACCTCCGCAATCCCGCCGTCTCTGCCCAACGTCAATCGCGCCCCGCCCCGCACCCCCGCGTACCCGGCCCACAACTCCCCCGGCGCCCGCTCCGCCAGGAACACCACCCCCGCCCGCAATCCGTCCGCCAGCCCGTAGGCCCGCCACCGCCCGTCCTTCCACCGCGCAATCCCCGCCGTGTTGGCCACCCACAACGATCCGTCCCGCGCCCGCAACACCCGGTACACGCTTCGCGCCGCTCCTAGCGGCGTCTCCACGCGCTTAAACTCAGGCCGCGCCTGCCGCCAGTCGGCCAGGTACAACCCGTCTCGCGTCCCCACCCACAACGCCCCGTCCGCCTCCGTCAACAGCGCGACGATCCGCTCCATCGCCAACCCGTCGGCCGCCCCGAACCGCGTCACGCCGCCGCCGGCGTCGATCCGCGTCAGGCCCCCGGTCCCGCTCCCTACCCACACGTCGCCGTTCCCCGTCGCCGCCAGCGTCCGCACCTCGTTCGCCGCCAGCCCCCTCCGCGTGTCCCACCGCGCAAACGTCCCGTCCGCCCGCCACTCGTTCAGCCCGTCCTTCGTCCCCACCCACATCTTCCCCCGCGCGTCCTGCGTAAACGCCGTCACGCTGTTGTTGCTCAACCCGTCGGCCACCTGCCAGCCTCGCCAGTACCCGTATCCGTTCCATCGCGCCAGCCCGTGCGCCTCCATCCCGATCCAGGGCCGCCCGAACCGGTCCCGGAAAATCACGCTCACCGCGTCCGTCCGCAACCCGTTCGCCCCGCCGTAGCGAACCCACTCCTCCCGTCCCTCGGCCTCCGTTCTCTGCCACAACCCGTTGAACGCCGGCACCCAGATCTGCCCGTTCTCGTCCACCGACAGTCCCGACAACCGCCCGACCTCCGGAATCGCCAGCGCCGACTTCCGAAACACCGCCGCACCGCGCTCCAACACATACAGTCCGCCCCGGCTCCGGATCCACAGCCGCCCCGCCCCGTCCCGCACCGGCGCGCCCCATTCCCCCTCCGGCAGCCCCATCCGCTTGCCCACGCCCTCCAGGTGCGCCCGCACCCCCTGTTCCAGCCAACCCCGGTACAGCGTCTCCATCGAAGTCGCCCACACCGTCCCGTCCGGGTCGGCAAACACCGAACGCATCGGCACCCCTTCCGTGCCCGCCACCATCCGCAGACGCCCCCCTTCCAGCCGCATCAGCCCCTTCCGCGTCGCCGCCAGCACCAACCCGCCCGCCGTCTCGTGCAGACACCCGCTCCCGTTGCACGGCGCCGTGTCCCCTGCCTCGTCCCGCAGCACTTCGTACCGTCCCAACCGCAGCGCCGCGATCCCGCTCCCCGTCGCCGCGTACACCTCACCGTCCCGCGTCGCCAGCACCATCTGCACCGCGTCTTCCGGCAGTCCCAGATCCGTCCCGAATCGCTGAAACCGGTGCCCGTCGAACCGGAACGTCCCGTTCGACGTCGCCAGCCACAACAGCCCGTCCCGGTCCTGCGCAATCGACCGCACGCTCAGATTGGAAAGCCCGTTCGCCAGCCCGTACTGCTCGAAACTGTACGTCTGCGCCCGCAGCGCGAACCCAAACAGCACCAGGGCTCCGGTCAGCCAGTATGTCTGCGCGTTCGTCGCCATCGGATCGGGAATCAGCCTCTCGCAAGGCTTATCGGCGCCAACCGCGCGATCTTGAATTCAGGCCCCGCCGAACCCCGCCGGCCGCTCCGCCTCGATCTCCACCCGCTTCCCGTCCCCCCGTTCAAACGCCAGCCGCGCCGCGTGCAGATACAGCCGGTCCGCCGCCACCCCGCCGTACCCCGCGTCGCCCCGCAACGGCGCCCCGATCCACGCGCAATGAATCCGGATCTGATTCGTCCGCCCCGTCACCGGCTCGGCCTCCACCAGCGTCCAGTCGGCCCCGCGCTCCAGCACCCGCAACCGCGTCTCGGCCGCCGCCCCGCCCTCCAGCACGTTCCACGCCGGCCGCCGCGCCCCGTCCCGACCCACCGGCGCCTCCACCACCCGCGTCTCCCACGCCACCGCCCCCGTCAACACCGCCAGATAACGTTTCTCCATCCGCCGCGTCTCAAACAGCCTGGTGAATCCCGCCCCCCGCGCCCCCCGCTTGGCCGCCAGCAACACCCCCGAAGTCCCCCGGTCCAGCCGGTGCAGCGCAAACGCCTCCCGGTACCCCATCCCCTTCAGGGCGTTGATCACCGTCCCCGTCCGCTCCCGGCTCGTCGGATGCGCCAGCATCCCCGCCGGCTTGTCGATCGCGATCAGATCGTCGTCTTCGTACAGGACCCGCAGCGCGATCTCCTCCCCCCGAACTTCCGTTATCCGCGCCCATCCGGCCAGCGTCAACTCCGCCCCGGCCTCCACCCGGAACCCGTAGTGCCGCCGCACCCCGTCCACCGCGCACGCCCCCGCCGCCAGCGCCCGCCGCACGCTCTCCCGCGACGCATCCCCCAGCCGCGCCAGCAGAATCTCCTCCACCCGACCGCCTTCCGCCACCCGCCATACGCGGTCCGGACCCTCAGGCGTGTTAAAGTGTGGTTTCGCGGCAGACTTATCGATCATTGCCATGTCGCTTCAAGTATTCCTCTACGCACAGTTTCGCGGAATTGAACGGTTCGTGTCCTCCACGCCCGAAAATGCCGCTTTTGCCGACCGGTCCCTCTGGGTCGCCGAACAGACGGAACTTATCCCCCGCCGCTTCCTCGCCGAACGCGGCCTGTCCCCGCTTCTGGCCGGCTACACCGGCGGCGGCGCGTTTCTTCTCCTGCTCCCCGAACCCTCCGTCGCCGACGCCGAAGCCTGGCTCGTCGCCCGCCGCGAAGAGATAACCGCCCTCACCGCCGGCGCCCTCGATCTGCATTGGACCTGGACGGAAAACCTCGGCCCCTGGCCCGCCATCTGGCAGCGCCTCTCCGGCGGCATGCGCCACCAGCGCCATACGCCGCTCGCCCACCTCGGCGCCGCGGCTTTCGATGCGGCTCCCACGCCCGCCCTCCCCGGCGAACCCCCCTGCCAGGGCCTCGCCGCCCGCCGCGCCGCCTCGCCCGCCCCCGAACTCGCCGCCGCCCCCCTCGCCCTCCCCCCAGCCAACCCCGAATCCTTCGGCCGCAAAGCCAACGGCCGCCGTGCCTGGGGCCTGCTCCGCTGCGAGATCGATCACGCCGCCGCCCGCCTCGACGCCGCCGCCTCCGCCGAAGACTTCCAGTTCCTGGCGGTTCTCTATAAAGGGCTCGTCGCCGGCGAACTCCAGCGCATCGCCGCCCTCCCCGCCCACGCCGGCCGCGTCGGCATCGTCTTCTCCGGCGGTTCCGATTTCGCCATCGCCGGCGCCTGGGACGCCCTCCTCTCGGTCGCCGCCGAGTTCCACCGCGTCTTCACCCTCTTCGCCGCCGACCTCCCCGGCGGCAAGGAACTCACCGACGGCGCCACCCTCTCCGGCGCCCTCGCCGTCGCCAACCCCGGCGAGTCGCTGGCCGCCCTCTGGAGCCGCAACCGCGCGATGCTGGAGTCCGTGCGCGCCTCCGGCCACAACGCCCTCGCCCTGTTCGGCCGCATCCTCGACTGGCCGGCGCTCAAGGATGCCGAAACCCTCAAATCCCGCATCCGCAAGCTCCGCGAGGTCTACCACTGCCCGCCCGAAGTCTTCGCCGAACTCGAGGATTTCTATGGGGTGCGCGGCGCCGGCGATCTGCTGGCTTCCCCCCGCGCCCGCCGCCGCGAACGCGGCGTCGAACGCCCCTGGCGCTTCCACTCCCGCCTCCGCCGCCTCGCCGGCGACCGTTCGGGCTCGGAGTTCGAGCGGCAGTGGCGCGCCTTCCTCGGCGACCTCATCGGCCGCGGCCAGGTCCAGAAACAACTCCGCCCCGCCGGCAAGGTGG
Source organism: uncultured Solibacteraceae bacterium (assembly GCA_964393235.1). GTDB lineage: Bacteria > Acidobacteriota > Terriglobia > Bryobacterales > Bryobacteraceae. Next base: position 10,987 of record CAYMTH010000028.1, read on the forward strand.
CCCTCGACTGGGCCCAGCTCGAAAGCGGCTGGCGCGGCCAGGATTAACGAAAAGAGAATCGGAAACTCACTATGTCGGAAGAATTGCAGTCGGACATCCCCCAGGCAACTCCGGAACCCGCCGCCGCCCCGGAAACCCGCGAGCCGGCCCAGCAGGAGGCAGCCTCGCAGGCCCCGGAACCCGAGCCCGAGCCCGCGGCGCCCGTAGCCGAGTCGCCCGCCGAAGCCCCCGCGGAATCGCCTGCCGAAGCGGCGCCCGAAGCCGCGTCCGCGGCCGCCCCTCCCGCCCCCGCCCCCCGCGGCGAACGTCCGCCCCGTGAGCCCCGGCCCGACCGCGGCCCCCGCGGCGAACGCCAGCCCAACCGCGAACGCCAGGGCGGCCAGCCCCAGCAGGGCCGCGAGCAGGGTAAGGAGCAGAACAAGGGCGGCCGTCCCGACCAGCAGCGTCCCGCCGGCGACCGCAACCGCGACAACCGCGGCGATCGCGGCGACCGCCGCCCCGAAGGCCGCCGTCCCGAAGGGCCCATCGAAATCGAGTTCGAGAAGCTGATCTCCGACAGCCTCTACCTCGACAACCAGGCCCACGTCATCGTCGCCCGCCTCCGCGATCTCGACGCCGGCACCCGCTCCCAGCTCCGCCGCCTCTACGGCGCCGTCCGCCGCGCCTGCCGCGCCCCCGAGGCCGACCGCCAGCACCAGTTCGTCATGCTCCGCGCCCGCCTCGCCTACACCATCGCCCGGCACGGCCTCCGCAGCCTCGATCCCCTCGAAAAACTGCTCCTCCAGGTCACCCGCCGCAACGAAACCCGCGGCTACGACCGCTTCCGCGATCTTTTTGAAGCCATCATCGCGTACAACGAATAAGGAAGGCGACGAGTCAATCCCATGAGTTCCACTTCGCAAGTCCCCGCTATCCGCCTCGCCGGCAAACTGGTCATCGACGCTTCGCTCGTCTGCCTCACCGGCCTCCACATCGGCGCCGGGAAAGGTTCGCTCGAAATCGGCGGCGCCGACAACCCTGTCGTGAAGGATGCCTTCGGCCGCCCCGTCGTCCCCGGCTCTTCCCTCCGCGGCCGCATCCGCAGCCTCCTCGAACAGGCCCTCGGCCTCACCGCCCCCGAAGAGATGGTGTACCTCTCGCGCCGCCGCGGACAGGAGGTCCGCATCCACCAGAGCGACCGCAACGACGATCCCGTCTGCCTGCTCTTCGGCCGCAACCCCGGCCGCATGGACCGCGTCAAGGGCGATGCTGTCGAGAGCCGCCACATCACTCCCGCCCGCCTGGCCATCTACGATGCGCCGCTCGAAGTCGAGTCCATCACCGCGCAGATGCGCGAGCAGCTCGACGACGAAATGACGGAGGTGAAGAGCGAGAACGCCATCGACCGCATCACCGCCCAGGCTAACCCGCGGACGCTCGAGCGCGTCCCGGCCGGCGCCCGGTTCCGCGTCCGCATCGTCGTCGACATTCTGCAGGAGGAGGATCGCGCCCTCGTGCCCTACGTCGTGCAGGGCCTGCGCCTGCTCGAGGATGCCGCCCTCGGCGGCGGCGGCTCCCGCGGTTCCGGCCGCGTCGAGTTCCAGAACATCCGCGCCGTCTGGCGCGGGCGCCGTTACTACGCCGAAGGCGCCGCGGAAGAAGAGGTGGCCAAGGCCGCCAATACGGAAGAGTTGCAGAAGGCCGTGCTCGCCGACGAGTTCCCGCTGCGTCTCAGCGAATAACCCCCCATGCCGATCGAACGGCCAGCTCTGCTGGTGCAATTACAGCCGATCACCCCGTGGCGTTGCGGCGCCGGCCGCGCCGGCGAACCCGCGTCGCTGCTCCCCAGCGATTCCCTGTTCGGCGCCCTCTCCCACGCCATGGACCGTCTCGGATGGCTGCCCGAATGGCTGGCTGAAGGAGCCCGCGCGGTTCGTTTTGGTTCGCTTCTGCCCGTGCAGAACGACGTCTTCTACGCCCCCCTGCCGGAGTCCGCGCGCGACTATCCGGGCCTCCGCCGTGTGCGGCTGGAGGCGGTGCGTTTCGCGCCCCTCGCGGCGATCCAGGATCTTGCCGCGAAGCGTTTCGACGAATCCCGCTGGGTGCTCGATCTGGCCAGCGGCTGTCTGCAGTCGGCGGACCGCGCCGGCGCCGGCGGGCCATTCCGGCCGCTCCGCCGCCAGCGGGTCGCGGTCGATCGTCTGACCGGCCAGGCCGCCCCGGCCGCGGAAGCGGAAGGGATCGAGTTCAATCATCATTCCGGTCTCTGGAGCCTGTTTGTTTTTGATAGCGCCGAGGTCGCCGCGGAGTGGTCGCCGCGTTTGAAGGCGGCATTCCGGCTCCTTGCCGACGAAGGCATGGGTGGCTGGCGTGCGGCGGGTTGGGGCCGTTCGCGCCGTCCCCGGTTCCGCGAAGGAGATACGGCCCGGCTGTTGACGCAAGCCGGCTGGAAGGTATCCGCGGAGGCCACCGCGCCGGCGCAGTGGTGGTTGTTAGGTTTGTATGCACCGGCGGAGGCGGATGGAGTAGCGTGGGACGCGGGCGCCTACCAGACGTTGCTCCGGACGGGCTGGACGGAGGGAGCGGGCCCGAAGGCCGCGCAGCGGTATGTGCGCGAGGGATCGATCCTGAGCAGCGAATCCGAACCCCGCGGCCGGCTGAGCGAGACGGAAGTGGAAGGCGCGGGACATCCGGTGATTCGCTACGGCGCCGGTCTGGCGCTTCCCTGGCAGGAGGGCGCGTAGAATGAACCGCCGTTTCCGAGTCACCGTACTCTCCCCCACACTCGCCGGCTCGGGCGAGATCCTCACGCCCATCGACTACATGGTGTGGCAGAACGAGGTCCGCGTCCTCGACCAGGAGCGCATCTTCAAACTGCTCGCCCGCAACCCGCGCCTGGAAAGCTACCTCGACCAGCTCCGCAAAGGCCAGCGGCTCGAATGGTCCCAGTGGGGCGGCTATGCCCAGAGCTACAGCTCCGCGCGCATACCGTTCGCCTCGGCCGGCCTCGCCGCCGTCTGGGACAAGGCGCGCACCGAGGACCTGCAAATCCCCCGTTTCGCCCACGGCGGAAGCCGTCGAATCCTCCCGGCGTCCGCCGTCAAAGGAGCCTTCCGCACCGCCTGGCTCGGCGGCGCCATCGATCCCGAAAAGGCGAAACAGCTCTGGGCCGAGTGCGCCGCCGCTGGCCTCCGCTGGAAGACCCTTTCCTCCCTCGACAGCGCCGCCGGACGCAAGGCCCTCGAAGGGCTGGCGTTCTCCGACGCCCGCACCCCGGCCGATTCGTTTCGCGTCTACCAGACCCGCGTCCTCGTCCTCCGCGCCGAGGCCAAGACCGGCCCGTCGGAGTGGAAGCCCGGCCAGCAGTTCGCCGAAATGGCCCGCCCCGGCGCCGTCTTCGAGGGCAAAGGATTTCTGCCCCCGGGCGCCGTCGAGGCCGTTCGCGTCCAGGCCCGCCGCTGGCTCGGCGAACACGCCGCCTTCGCCAAACACGCCGCGCTGAAGCCGCTGCTTGAGTCCCTCGACAAGCTCCGCGACGAAGAAGGTCGCCTCGCCGGCGACTCCTGCCTCCTCCCAGTCGGCTGGGGCTCCGGCTTCCGCGCCAAGACGCTCGCGCCCGACCTCACCACACCGGAAGCCCGGATGGCCCTCACCGGCCTGCCTGGCATCCGGAAGTCGGTGGTCCCCGGCCTTCCCTTCCCCAAAACCCGCCGCCTCGCTCTCGACGGCGGTGGCGGCGCAGCCCTCTGCGGTTGGGTTCGCCTGGATTGGGAATAAAGCGGTTCAAGTTATCGGGAAATTTTGCCGATAGGTTCGTAAGACGCGGCTCTCGCCCCGCTCATGGTACTATGACAGGGTGTCGGCAGCCGGGTCCTGCCGGTCAGGTATTTTATGTATAACGCCTTCTTTGGCATCTCGGAAAACCCCTTCAGCCTCAGCCCGGATCCGACATTTCTTTACCGGAGCCCACAGCACGAAGAGGCGCTCGCCAATCTCATCTACGGCGTGCAAAGCCGCAAAGGCTTCATCGTCCTCACCGGCGAAGTCGGAACCGGCAAAACGACGATGCTCGAATGCCTCCGCGAGTACCTGGAGTCGCAGTACATCGAGTATGCGTCGCTGTTCAACAGCCGCATCAATCCGCAGCAGTTCTTCGAGATGATCGCCTACGACCTCGACCTCCGCTGCGAGCGCACCTCGAAGACCGAAGTCCTGTTCGCCCTCAACAGCCTCCTCATCCAGCAGGCCAACGAAGGCCGCACCAGCGTCCTGATCGTCGACGAAGCCCACAACCTCGACTGGGACGTCCTCGAAGAAATCCGCCTCCTCGGCAACCTCGAAAACCGGCGCGGCAAGCTGCTGCAGATCGTGCTGGCGGGGCAGCCGGAGCTGGACCGGAAATTGGATGCGCCGAACCTGCGCCAGCTGAAGCAGCGGATTGTCCTTCGCTATAACTTAAAACCTTTTAGCGAAGCGGAAACCGTTGAATACATCGAGACGCGGATGGCGCGGGCCGGGATGGAAGAGCAGCGGGTATTTCCGCCGGCCGTGTTGAGCGAGATCCACCGGCGTTCGCAGGGGATCCCCCGTCTTATCAATGGGATATGCGACAACTGCATGCTGACGGCGTTCGCCGCCGAGCAGCACGTGGTGACGATGGAAACGCTCGACGAAGTGAGCAACGATATGCGGCTCGAGTGGGCGGGGCGGCGGGCGCGCCAGCGGCGGGAGTACGATCCGCACCTGGAGCACACGTCGCATACCGACCGCGGCGACTGATTTTCTTCGCCAATTTTTCGCCATAAAAGCACCGCTTTTTGCCCTCAAAAAGCGGTGTTTTTGCGTTAAGGTGGTACACCTAGACCTTCCCTAGGAAAAATCCTAGGGGAACAGTACCCGTGGATTTCATATCCTAAGGTTGTTCTCTTAGGAGAATCTCCGGTTGCTTTAGATGTTATCTAAGGTTAACCGCGTAGCCTGTCAGGCGAAGGTAACCACATGAAAAACATGATCGCGGTTGTCCGAGTTGGCGTCATGGCGTTGGCGATGCTTGCGGTTTCGAGCGTTGCTTTTGCTGGCGTCACGAGCTTTGGCCCTCTGCCTCCACCCCCGGTGGAGCCCGATGGGCTTGTGCAGTTTGGTCCTCTTCCTCCGCCCCCGGTGGAACCGGATTCGGTGCTGAATTTTGGCCCGCTTCCTCCGCCCCCGGTGGAACCGGACTCGGTTTTGAACTTCGGTCCGCTGCCTCCGCCCCCGGTGGAGCCGGACAGTTTTTAAGCGGAATCTCTGATCGAGCCTAATCTCTTAGCCTCTATCTGCCGATAGAACCGGTAGGTAGAGGCTTTTTCGTTGGATATCGAGCAGATCTTCTACGCGCTGACCACCACCATCACCCTGTCGCTGGCGGTGCTGACGCTGCAGCGCCTGCTGTCGGGATGGTGGCGGCAGTACTATTTGCTGGCGCTGTTGCTGGTTCTGCTGCTGGTGGGAGTGGTGCCGCCGATCGCGTCGTTCGTGAGCCAGGGGAACTGGACGCTGCAGAGCGCGCAGCGGCTGTACTGGACGTTGTCGCTGGGTTCGCAGCTGACGATGTTTCTGTTTGTGCTGCAACTGATCTACCGGGTGGGGCGCGAGTTGCCGAATCAGGGGGCGCTGGTGCGGATGCTGACGTTGGGAGCGGTATGCGTGGCGGCGGCGTCGGTGGTGCTGCACTTCGACAAGCGGCCGAACTCGTTCATGACGTCGGTGACGCGCGATCTGACGTTCATCACGGCGCTGTTGAACGTGGTTTTGTGGCGGCTGTTGTTGCGGCTGCGGAAGCGGGATTTTCTGGTGCTGGCGGTGAGCGCGGGGGTAGGGATTCAGTGCACGGGAGACGCGATCGGGCACTCGCTGCGACTGCTGGGCAAGCAGGCGACGATGATGCACGATACGGGAAACATCCTGATGTCGCTGGCGGCGGTGATGACGATTGCGATCTGGCATACGGCGTTCTCGCGGAGCCGGTACCGGGCGCCGGGAGAGGCCCGCGAGCGGAACGGAGCGCTGGCGGAAGGGATACAATAGGAAAGGCTGTGACGATCTCCAGCCAACCTCGCGGCCAAGGGCGCCGCACGAAGGAGTGTTTCCGCATATGGATCGTAGAGACTTTCTGAAGGGCGCCAGCACGGTTGGCGCCGTCAGCAGCGCGTTTGCGGCTCGTCCCGGCGCGAAGATGTCTGGCCGGGTTTTAGGGACCAATGACCGGATCAACGTCGGCGTGGTGGGCGTCGGCGGACGCGGCGCGTACGTGGCGAACGTTTTCGCCAAAGTCGGCGCGGACACGGGCAAGTGCCAGATCGTGCAGGTCTGCGACACCTACCAGAAGCGCGTGAACCAGAACATGGAACGCCACAAGGCGAAGGGCACGCTGGACTGGCGCGAGGTCGTCAACAACAAAGACATCGACGCGGTGATCGTCGCGACGCCGGACCACTGGCACGCCACGATCGCGGCCGAAGCGATGCGGATGGGTAAGGACGTCTACTGCGAGAAGCCGATGTGCCATACCGTCGATGAAGTGAAAATGCTCATCGAGACGGTGAAGGACACCAAGCGGGTGATGCAGGTCGGGTCGCAGACGACGTCTGGCGATCAGTGGGCGCAGGCGAAGAAGTATATCGCCGACGGCGCGATCGGCAAGATGCTGTTGAGCCAGGGTTCGTATCACCGCAACTCGATCGAGGGCGAGTGGAACTGGCCGATCGACAAGGAAGCCGGCCCGCAGGGCAAGGGCGAGAACTACATCGACTGGAAGACGTGGCTGGGCCCGGCGCAGAAGCGCGACTGGGACGCGGACCGGTTCTTCCGGTTCCGCAAGTATTGGGACTATTCGGGCGGCATCGCGACCGATCTGTTCTTCCACGTGGTGGCCCCGATGAACATCTGCTGGGGCACGCCGCAGTACCCGCACAAGGTGATGGCGGGCGGCGGCATCTATGAGTTCAGCAAGCTGCCGGAAGATCCGACCAAGGCGGACCGGGAAGTGCCGGACACGTTCCACCTGATCGGCGAATACGCCGCGGGCCATTCGCTGGTGCTGAGCTCGTCGATGGCGAACTCGCAGCACATCCCCGGGCTGATCCGCGGCCACGAGGGCACGATCATCATGGTGGAGCACGGCCGTTTCGAGGGCTTCGCTCCGCACATCACGCTGAAGCCGGAAGTGACCGGGCGCCAGGGCAACCGGAAGCTGATCGGCGGCGACAAGTACAAGTTCGGGATGGACGAAGTGAAGATCCCGGTGAAGGAATTGGACACGATGCGGACGCACGTGACGAACTTCCTCGACTGCATGGTGTCGCGCCAGAAGCCGACGCTCGACGTGGAGACGGCGGGCAAGGCGCAGGTGCTGATCACGATGGCGGTGCAGAGCTACCGGCAGGGCAAGATCCTGTACTTCGACGAGCAGAAGTTCAAGATCGTCGACAAGGCTCCGGCGCGGTCGTAAGCGTCCGGCGCAAGGTGATTCGAACGGCCGGCCCCGCAAGGGGCCGGCCGTTTTTTTGGGGGGGGCGTTGGCGGTGGCGTTGTTGGT
>CAYMTH010000029.1:0-3098 GCA_964393235.1 uncultured Solibacteraceae bacterium
GACGCCAAGATCGGCGACTGGGTGGTGACGCCGCGGCACGGGAAGCCGGTGGAGATTCAGGCGCTGTGGTACAACGCCATCCGCACACTGGAGGAACTGGCGCGGCGGTTCGGCGATACGGAAAGAGCCGAGCAGATGGAGGGACTGGCGCATCGCGCCCGGAAAAGCTTCGTCGAACAGTTCTGGGACGCCGGCCGCGGATACCTGCTCGACAACACCGGTGACGCCACCATCCGTCCCAACCAGATTTTTGCGGTCAGCCTGCACCACACCATGCTCGATGAGGCACAGGCATCGGCGGTCGTGGAGACGGTGGAACGGCATCTGCTGACGCCGCTGGGGCTGCGGAGCCTGTCGCCGTCGGATCCGGCGTACCACGGACGGTACATCGGCGGCGTGCGGGAGCGGGACTCGGCGTATCACCAGGGGCCGGTGTGGCTCTGGCTGATGGGGCCGTTCCTTACGGCGTACGCGCGCCTGTACCCCGGTTCGCCGCGGCTGCGCGAGTGGATCGACGGGCTGCGGGGGCACCTGCGGGAGGGCGGCATCGGCCAGTTCTCCGAGATCGCCGATTCCGATCCGCCGCACACGCCGCGCGGCTGTTTCGCGCAGGCCTGGAGCGTGGCGGAGGTGTTGCGCGCCGCCGCCGAGACGCAGGGGACGGCATCGCTGCCGGCACCGGAAACGGCCCGCAAGCCAGTAAGCAAAAAGGCCGCGCCCAGGGGCGCGGCCTTCGCGGCGGGTTCTTAGCCGGTAAGCGTTACGGCAGCAGTTCGACGGTGATCTTCTTGTGCTCGGCGTCGAGCGCGACGATCTTCACCGTCTTCACCTGACCGGGGCGGAGCGAGGAGGCCTTGGGCGCGGAGTCGCCGCCCTTGCCTTCCTTCCACCGGCCCTTGAGCATGGCGGCCAGCGAGCCCACATCGGCCGAGCCGGCGGATTCAGCCGGTTTGGCCTCTTCCTTCTTCGCCTCTTCGATCTTGCATTCGGCAATGACGCCTTCGCTCACTTCGATGCGCACGTTGTTGCCGCGCACGTCGGTGATCAGACCGCTGATGGTTTCGCCCACCTGGTGTTCGGCGATGAAGTTGTCGACGCGGGTCGGCTGGAGCTGCTTCAGGCCGAGCCGGATGCGGCGGCGGTCCTTGTCGACGTCGAGGACGATCGCGCGGACCGTCTCGCCTTCCTTGACGACGTCGCGCGGATGGTCGATGCGCTTATCGTTGGCCATGTCGCCGATGTGGATCATGCCGTCGATGCCGTCGCCGAGATCGACGAAGGCGCCGAAGGCCTGGATCGAGGTCACCGGGGACTCGACGATGGTGCCGGGCTTGTACTTCTCCATCGCTTCGACGAACGGGTCGCCGAGGGCGTTCTTGAGGCTCAGCTCGATGCGCTTGTCGCCCGGCTTGACGCCGAGGACGACGACTTCCACCTGATCTCCCACCTTGAGCAGATCCGAGGGCTTGCGCACCTTCTTCGACCAGGACATCTGGGAGAGGTGGACGAGGCCGTCGACGCCGGGGCTGAGTTCGACGAAGGCGCCGAAATCGGTGAGGCGGGCGACGGAGCCGGTGACCTTCTGGCCGGGCTGGAACTGCTGCGCGGCGACGGTCCACGGATCGGGCTGCATCTGCTTCAACCCGAGGGACACCTTGCGGGTGTTCGGGTTGAGCTTGAGAATCTTTACTTCCAGTTCATCGCCGATGCTGACGACGTCGGCGGGCTTGCCGACGCGGTGCCAGCTCATGTCGGCGACGTGCAGGAGGCCGTCGACGCCACCGAGATCGAGGAACGCGCCGAAGTCGGTGACGGAGCGGACGCGGCCCTTGACCACATCGCCTTCCTTGAGCGACTTGAACAGTTCTTCCTTCTTGGCGGCAGCTTCCTCTTCGAGGACGACGCGGCGGTCGACGACGACGTCTTCCTTTTCGATATCGATCGAGAGGATGCGGACTTCGACGTCCTGGCCGACGAGCTTCTGCAGTTCGAAGGCGTCGCGCGTGCCGGAGCGGGAGGCGGGCATGAAGGCGCGGGCGCCGATATCGACGCGGACGCCGCCCTTGACCGTTTCCGTCACCTTACCGGCGACATTGCGCTTTTCTTCGAAGGCGGAGAGCAGGCCGCTCCAATCCTTAGGCTTCTCGACCTTGAGGGGCGAGAGGATGGCCTGGCCTTCCTCATTGCGGCCGGTGATGGTTACTTCCACCAGATCGCCGACGGCGATCTCGGCCATTTCCGGGGCGAGGGCGGATTTCGGCAGGACCCCGTCCGCTTTGCCTTTGATATCGACAAAGACCGCATCTTCGGTGACGCCGATCACCTTGCCCTTAATGGGCCCGGTGGCATCCGCCGGTTTAGCGGCGGGCGCGGCAGCCTGCTCCTGTTCAAACTGGCGCAGGATATCGCCAAAGGATTCGGTGGACTGGGACGCCGACTCCTCGAGGGGGTCGTCGACTGGGTTAACTGGATTCATGGAACAATACGCGAGACTTCCCCCATTGTGGCACAAAGCCCGGTAGTATGGGCGGGATGGGAATCGCGTGGCTCGTGCTGTTCGCGGCGATGGGGTTGGCGAGTCCGGTGCAGGACGCGCCGAGCCTGACGATGCTGACGGCGCTGGCGGTCTTTCAGGTGGCCGAGCAGCGGTTGGCGGTGTTCCAAACGGCGCGCGGCGGGGCGGCGGCCATCGCGGTGAAGCTGATGATCTGCTATCTGCTGATCGGCTACACGGGCGCGCTGAACTCTTCCTATTACCTGATTCTGGTGTTGCCGGTGGTGCGCGCGGCGACGACGATGGGCGGCTGGGCGACGGCGGCGGTGACGGCGGTGGCGATGCTCGCCTACATCAGCTTCCTCGGGTTTCTGGACTGGCAGGACGTGAGCCGGTACCTGTTCGACTGGCGGGAGCTGTTTTTGCGGACGCTGTTTCTGCCGGTTGTCGGGTTGTTAACTTTTCAGCTGGCCAAGGCCAACCGGCTGGAGGCGCGCAAGAGTCAGGAGACGGCCAAGGAGCTGGCGCGGGCGAATGAAGAGCTGGTGGCGGCCGAGGCGGCGGTGCGGCGCAGCGAGCGGCTGGCCGCGCTGGGCCAGTTGAC
>CAYMTH010000029.1:3122-18453 GCA_964393235.1 uncultured Solibacteraceae bacterium
GGCGGCCAGGGCGTGGCGAGCGAGATGACCGACTACATCCGGGAAGAGGTGGACCGGGCGAACTCGCTGGTGACGCGGTTTCTGGAGTTCGCGCGACCGCTGCCGCTGAAGCCGGCGCCGACCGACGTGCACGAGGTGATCGACCGCGCGGTGCTGCAGTACGACCGGAGCGCGGACCGGCCCGAAGTGAGCGTCTACAAGAACTACGACCCGGCCGTGCGGCCGGTCACGATGGACGGCGAGTGGATGGAGCGGGTGTTCTACAACCTGCTGCGGAACGCGGCGGAGGCGAGCCCGGCGGGCGGGAGCGTGACGGTGAAGACGCGGCCGGTGGACGGGTTCGTCGAGATCGCGGTGATCGACCGCGGGACGGGCATCACGGCCGAGCACCGGGAGAGCATCTTCAATCCGTTCTTCACGACGAAGCCGAACGGCGTGGGGCTGGGCCTCGCGATCGTCTCGAAGATCATCGACGAGCACGGCGGGCAGATTCTGGTGGAAAGCGAACCGGACAAGGGCGCGGTGTTTCGCGTGCTGCTGCCCGCGTAGTGGGATCATGAAGAAATGAGTCGACGGATCCTCGTCATCGAAGACGAAGAGAAGCTGCGCCGGGTGGTGCAACTGCAGTTGCAGACGTCGGGGTACGACGTGGAGCAAGCGGCGACGGCGGAGGACGGGCTGGCGGCGGCGGACCGGGCGGACCTGGTGCTGACGGACCTGCGGCTGCCGGGGATGAGCGGGCTTGAGTTTCTGGAAAAAATGCACGCTTCGCGGCCGGGCCTGCCGCTGGTGATGATGACGGCGTTCGGGAGCGTGGAGACGGCGGTGGAGGCGATGAAGAAGGGCGCGGCGGACTTCCTGGTGAAGCCGTTTTCGCTGGATCATCTCTCGGCGGTCGTCGAAAAGGCGCTCGAGATGCAGGCGCTGCGGGAAGAGAACAAGCGGCTGAAGGAGGAGCTGGGCGGGCGGTACCAGCTCGACAGCATCGTGGGGCGAAGCGGGGTGATGCAGGAGGTGTTCGCGATGGTGCTGCGGGCGGCGCCGACGCGGGCGACGGTGCTGCTGGCGGGCGAGAGCGGCGTGGGGAAGGACATGATCGCGCGGGCGATCCACTACCACTCGCCGCGCAAGGACAAGCCGTTCGTGAAGATCAACTGCACGGCGATCCCGGAAAACCTGATGGAAAGCGAGCTGTTTGGCCACGAGAAGGGCGCCTTCACGGGGGCGAACCAGACGAAGCCGGGCAAGTTCGAGCAGGCCGACACGGGCACGGTTTTCCTCGACGAGATCGGCGACGTGCCGCTGCCCATTCAGGTGAAGCTGTTGCGCGTCCTGCAGGAGCGCGAGTTTGAACGGCTCGGCTCGAACAAGACGCGCCATATCGACGTGCGCGTGGTGGCGGCGACGAACGTGGACCTGCGGCGGGCGCTCGAGGAAGGGACGTTCCGCGAGGACCTGTATTACCGGTTGAACGTGCTCCCGATCAATATCCCGCCGCTGCGGGAGCGGCGGGAGGATGTTCCGTACCTGGCCGAGCACTTCATCCGGAAGCACGCCGCGGAGCTCGGGACGAGCGAGCTGGCGCTGACGGACGAAGCGACGGCGAAGCTGCTGTCGTACCACTGGCCGGGGAACGTGCGGGAGCTCGAGAACGTGATCGAGCGGTCGCTCGTCCTCGCCGGCGGCGGCCGTCTGGAGGCGGCGGACATTCGCCTGGACATGGCGCCGCGTTCGCGGGTTGCGGCCAGCGGAACGGGCGACCCGGCGTTTCTGCCCGATGGCATGACGCTTGACCAGTACGAGGAAGCGATCATTAAGGAAGCGATGCGGCGGGCGCAGGGCAACAAGAGCCAGGCGGCGCGGCTGCTGGGGTTGACGCGGAACGCGCTGCGCTACCGGCTTGGGCAGATGGGCCTGGAGACCGGGGGCGACGAGGACAAGTAGTCCGGTGATTAGCGGTACCATACGGCTTCGACCTCCGGTTTGACGGGGCTGGCGGCGGTGAGCAGCAGCGGCCCGAGGGCGCGGGCGGCGTCGGCGCCGTAGACCGAGGTCAGGCGGCGGTGGAACTGGCCGGTGACCGATTCGAGCAGGTGGCCGACGTTGCGCAGGGTTTCGACCGGGCCGCGGGGACTGGCCACGCGGAGGCCGAGCTGGTGCGGGAGGTTGTCGGCGAGCGACGCCTCGACGCAGAGCAGCGATTGGAAAACGGCGGCGCCGACCGGACGTTCGAGCGTGCGGCGCATTTCGTCGGCGGTGACGCGGAACGGCGACTGCGCGATGCGGGCCTCGAGGGCGGCGCGGGTGCGCGGGTTCCAGACCATGGCGCGGACGAGGTCCTTGTTGGCCCAGTCCCAGTAGAGGTCGCCGGGGCAATCGAGCTGGACGCCGTTGGCGGTGAGCCGGGCGGCGGTGGAGACGGGCAGCGACGCCCAGACGAAGAGCGGGGCGGCGGTGGCCTCGTTGAGCGAGTTGAGGTCGACGGCGGCGGGCAGGAGGGCGCGCCAGGCCTGCTGGAGACGGCGGGACAGGGCGGCCGGGTCCTGCGGTTCCAGCCAGTGGGCGAGCGACTCGGGCGGCATGGAGACGGCGAGCCGGAAGCGGGTGACGTGCGGGTCGGCGGGCAGCGGCTGGCCGTAGAGCTGGAGCAGCGGCGCGAGCGAACGCGGACGTGTGGTGCGCAGGTCGAGTTCGAAGCGGGCGTGGAGCGCGGACGCGTCGTGCACGGTGACGTCACCGGAGAGGCGGGCGGCGAGGGCGGCCTCGATGGTCAGCAGGCTGGCGCAGTGGCGCGTGGCGCGGGCGCTTTCGGCGGTGGCGCGGGCGTGCACGATGCGGCCGGTCTCGTCGTCGAGGGCTTCGAGGGCCATGAAGAGACGGTCGCGCGATTCGGCGAAGCCGGAGGCGAACGGGACGCGCCAGCGGAAGGTGCGGCGGCGGGCGTGTTCCTCGGCGAGGGTGCAGGCGCGTAGGGTGAGGCCGGGGACCTCGCGTTCGACGAGCGGTGTGAGGTTGCCTTCGCGGACCTCGGCGAAGAGGCCGGCGAGGGCCGGATTGGCGCCGAAATCGAAGGTGGCGTCGAGCAGGGCGGAGGTTGCCTGGCGCTTGTCGAGTTCGACGGCGAGGGAGACCTCGAGCTGCTTTTCGAGCGTGCGGACGGCGGCGTATTCGAGGCGCGCCGTCACCTCGTCGGTATGGCGGAGGGCGGCTTCGAGCGAACGGCCGACGGCCTGCTTGGCGGCGAGGACGATCTCGGCGTCGGGGTTGGCCCAGAGCCGTTCGCGTTCGACGGGGCCGAGCGAGAGCCAGCGTTCGAGGAACGGGGCGAACTTCTTGGTCTTGTCGGTGGTGCCGAGCTTATCGATGACGGCGTCCCGCTGGCGGGCGAGGATGGCGGCGAGCGACTTGCGCGTCGCCTCGTCGAGCCCGGCGTGGGCGGTGGCCTTCACGTCGATGGACCGGGCGCCGATGCGGGCGGCGCAGAGGCGCACTTCGAGCACGGGCGCGGCGGAGGGACGGCGGATGGAGAGCCAGAAGTCGCTGTCGACGTTCCAGTGGGCGCGGGCCTGGATGCCGAGGTCGAGGTCGAGTCCGATGTCGCCGGCGATCGCGGCGCCGGAGATGGGCGCGGCGATGCTGGTCCAGAGCGCGGAGACCTCGGCGGCCGCGGCGGCGCGGAGGCGGAGGCGCCGTTCGAACAGGGCGGTGAGGCCGGGGGCCCAGTCGTCGACGGATTCGAAGCGCGGGAAGGCGCGGGGCGCCGGGGCCGAGCCGGGGAGGATGGCCCAGGCGTTCTGCTGGCTGTCGGGGCGGGCGGAATCGACGAGCGCCCAGAGCGAATGCGGCGCGGGGGAATCGAGCTGGAGCAGGCGCGGAAGAGCGAGGCTTCCGGAGAGTTCGGCCAGAGGGCCGGAGGCGGTGGCGGCGATTTGGTAAGGCATAGAGATCCCTCTCGCCTTCAGAATCCGCCGGGCGAAATGATAAAACGCTCAGTTTGATGTTGGATGTGTCTGAAAAGAAAAGAAATATAAATAAAAAACGTTTGTGAACGGCATTTTCGGGGGAGCGGAAGACCACCCGTCCGAAGTGAGAAGATGGGGGGATGAACAGCATGGAGAACGTGGCGGCGGACCTGCGGGCGGCGGTGGCGGAGGCGGAGGGGCTGTTCCGGACTTGGGGGGAGGCCGACTGGCTGCGGGCGCGCGGGGAGGGGAAGTGGACGCGCGTGGAAATCCTGGGGCACCTGATCGATTCGGCGATCAACAACCACCAGCGCATCGTGCGCGCGGTGGCCGAAGGCGGGGTGACGTGGCCGGGGTACGACCAGGTAGCGATGGTGCGGGTGCAGGGCTACGGGCAGATGGATCCGGCGCTGGTGGTGGGGCTATGGACGCAGCTGAACCTGTTTCTGGCGGGAATCGTGGAGCGGATCCCGGCGGAGCGGGAGGGGGCGGTGTGCGTGATCGGCGGCGGGGAACCGGTGACGCTGGGGTGGCTTGTCAGCGATTACGTCGCGCACCTGCGCCATCATCTGCGGCAGCTTTAGGGCTTCAGGGCGGCGACGAGGAGGTCGATGTCGTCCTCGTTGTTGTAGAAGTGGACGGACAGGCGCAGGCAGCCGTGGCGGGCGGAGGCGAGGATGCGGCGTTCCTTGAGGCGCTGGACGAGCACGGCGGGGTCGGTATAGTCGAAGCGGGCCGCGACGATGGGGGAGTGGCGGTGGAGGACGTGGATATGGCCGAGTTCCTGCAGGCGTTCGGCGAGGAGCGTGGCGAGCTCGTGAACGCGGGCTTCGATCTTTTCCGGGCCGATCTCGAGAAACTGGTCGAGCGCGGCGTCCATGGCGTAAAGGCACGGAAAGGCCGGCATGCCGCCCTCGTACTTTTCCGCCGATTCCTTGAAAACAGGCGCGCCGTGGTGGAGCCGGTTGACGTTGCGCCAGTCCTCATGGGAACGCCAGCCGATCACGTTCGGCTCGAGGCGGCGGCGGAGTTCCGGGCTGACGTAGAAGAAGGCCGAGCCGTTAGGCGACAGCAGCCACTTGTAGCCGTGGACGGCGACCATGGCGGGCTGGACCAGCTTGACGTTCAGCGTCAGCGCGCCGAGCGCCTGCGTGGCGTCGACGTAGAGCAGGATGCCGCGGTCCTTGCAGTAAGGGCCGATCTGCTCGAGGGGCGGGCGGAAGCCGGTGGAGTAGGAAACCTGCGAGAGCAGCACGGCGCGGGTGTTGGGCGTGAGGGCGTCGAAGAACAGCGGCCAGTCGACCTCGACGAAATCGACGCCTTTTTCCTTGAGCAGGGCGGCGTAGTAGATCTGGTTCGGGAACTCGTTGGTGAGGGTGACGATGCGGTCGCCGGGCTTGCAGTGGATGCCGCCGAGGAGGAGGGAGAGGGGCGTGGCGGCGTTGATGGAGAAGGCGATGTCCTCGGCGTCGGCGTGGATGAGCCGGGCGGCCTTGGCGCGGGTGAGGTCGATGTCGTCGAACCAGGAGAGGAAGTCGGAGCAGGCGGTCTGGTCGCGGCGGACGAAGTGCTGCTGGACGGCGTCGGTCGTTCGGGTGGAGAGGAGGCCGTAGGTGGCCGAGTTGAAGTACGTCCAGTTCCGGAGGCCAGGATACTGGGCGCGGATTTGAGGCCAGTTGGGGGTCGTCACTGATTCCATTCTCGCGACAAATCCGGTGCTCAGGGGAGGGTGAGGGCGACGAGTTCGGCCGGCACGCCCGGCGCGCCGACGGCGACGACGATGTACTGCTTGCCGTTGGCGAGGTAGGTCATGGGGACGCCCGTGGCCTGGCCGGGCAGTTCGATCTCGTGAATGGTGCGGCCGGTGGCCTTGTCGATGGCGCGGAAGGTATTGCCGCCGCCGCCCGCGAGCGGGTTGAAGAGGTTGGGTCCGTCGGCGCCGAACAGGAGGGTTTTCGTCACCAGCAGCGGGGCGCGGGAGGGGCGGCCGGTGTCGGGCAGGTCGACGCCTTTGAGCGCCGGGTGATTCTTGACGTAGTCCGGTGTGCGGCCGTTGGGCTGCATCCAGAGGTGTTCTCCGGTCTTGAGATCGATGGCGGTGATCCGGCCCCACGGCGGGCGCACGAGCGGCAGACCCTGCGGGCCCATGTGGCCGTCGGGGATCGCCCAGACGGTGCGCCTGGCCGCGTCGGCGGGGGCGTTGCCGGAGAGGAACCCGCCGAGCGAGTAGGCGATGCCGGAGCCGACATAGGCCATATCGGTCTGGGCCGGATCGCCCGGCGCGACGGCGTAGGTGGCCGGATTGGTGACCGAGGAGACGTAGAGAATGCCGGTCTCGGGGTCGAAGGCGCCGCCCTGCCAGTTGGCGCCGCCGAGGTGGTTGGGGAGGGCGAGCGTGGCCTTCTTGCCGTTCGCGCCGGCGAGGATGGGCGGCGTGAAGAGCGGGCCCATCTGGAACTCGCTGGCGATCCTGCGGGCCTCTTCCTTCAAGGCCGGGGTGAAGTCGATCAGGTCGTCATCGGTGAAACCCTGCCGGTCGAAGGGTTTGGGAAGCGTCGGAAAGGGTTGAGTAGGCGAGGTTTTTTCGCCGGGGACGTTGGATTGGGGGACGGGGCGTTCGACGATGGGCCAGACGGGCTGGCCGGTGACGCGGTCGAAGACGTAGGTGAAGGCCTGCTTGGTGACGACGGAGACGGCTTTGATTTTGCGGCCGTTGACGGAGATATCGGTCAGGATCGGCGCGGCGGCGACGTCCATGTCCCAAAGGTCGTGGTGGACGAGCTGGTAGTGCCAGACGCGGCGGCCGGTGCGGGCCTCGAGGCAGACGATGCTCGATGAGAAGAGGTTGTCGCCGGGGCGGTGGCCGCCGTAGAAGTCGCCGGTGGCGGCCTCGACGGGGATGTAGACGTAGCCGAGTTCCTCATCGCCGGAGAGCGGCGCCCAGGCGCCGGCGTTGCCGGTGTACTCCCACGAGCCCTTTTCCCACGTCTCGTTGCCGGGTTCGCCGGGGCGGGGGATGGTGCGGAAGGTCCACAGCTTGCGCCCCGTGCGGGCGTCGTAGCCGCGGATGTAGCCGGGGACGTTGGTCTTCGACGCCGGCGCAGTGCCGGCCTGGAGCGCGGCCCCGACGATGACCGTATCTCGGATCACGATCGCGGGCGAGGAGGCGCCGATCTGCCCGGGCTTGACCACGGCGCGGTCGAGCCCCTCGGTGAGGTCGACGAGGCCGCTTGCCCCGAAGGCCGGGACCGGGCGGCCGGTCTTCGCGTCGAGCGCGACGAGCTGGAAGCCGGGCGTGATCAGGTAGATCCGCTGCGCGCCCCGGCGGTCTTCCCAATAGGCGAGCCCGCGGTTCTGGTGCCTCGGGGCGGCCGAGCCCCGTTCGCCCTCGTCGATGCGGTACATCCAGAGCGTCTCGCCGGTTTCGGCGTCGACGGCGACGGCGTCGCGGCGGGCGCCGGCGGTGAAGTACAAGGTCGAGCCGATCTTGAGCGGCGTGACCTGCCAGTTGATGTCGGGCGTCTTGCCGAAGTTGCGCGCGCTCCAGCGCCAGGCGATCTGGAGCTGCTGGACGTTCCGGGCGTTGATCTGGTCGAGCGGGGAGTACTTGGTGGTGCCGGCGTCGTTGCCGTAGAAGGGCCAGTCGCCGGCCGTCTGGCTGGCGGCGGCCTGGACGGGGCCAAGCTCGCGCGGGCCGGGCGGAACCTTGTTGGCGGAGAGCATGTATGCCGTGATGTCGGCGGCGAGGCGGGCGGAGAGCGAGCCGGGAGCCTCGGGCGGCATGGTCGCGCGGTTGCGCTCAAGGAGCGCGGCGGCGGGCTGGCGGGACCAGCGCTGGACGAACGCGGGCCCTGCGAGCGGCGGGGCGCCTTCGCCGCCGGCGAGATTGGCGCCGTGGCAGCGGGCGCAGCGTTCGAGGTAGGGGGTGCGGCCGCGGGCGGCCTGGGCGGGCGTGTAGGCGTTGTCCCAGGGGGCGGCGTGAACGGCGGCGAAGAGAGCGAGGAGCGGGAGCGGGCGCATTATTGGGTGACGGCGGCGACGACCATCTGCAGCGTCCGGCCGGTGGCGTCGCCGACGTTGGCCGGAGCCTTCCAGTTGGCGCGGGAGCCGTCGTAGGTGTAGCGGACGGGGAGCCGGGTGAGCGCGGGGTCGTACTGCTGTTCGGTGCCGCCCATTTTGTAGATGACGAGGTCGAGCGAGGGGACGACGTAGATCGCGTAGCCGCCGGAGCCGCCCTTCCAGAAGGCGTCGCGGGGTACGCCGGCCAGGTGTCCGTCCTCATTGACGTTGAAGTTGAAGCTGTGTGTGAAGTGGGGGTTGTACTTCACCATGCGCCCGCACTGGCGGGCGATCTCGCGCGAGAAGAGCTGCTGCTTGCCCCAGCGGCCCTCGTGGAGCATGAGGTAGCCGAAACGAAGCATGTCGGTCGAGCGGACGGCGATGGAGCCGCCGCCGGGGGTGTGGAACATGCGGCCGTTGGCGTCGATGCCGGACTTCAGTTTCGGCCGGTACATCGCGTAGCCCCACGTGCCGAAGCCGAGCGGCCCGGTGAGGCGTTTGCGCATGTAGTCTTCCATTTCCATGCCCATGGTGCGGCGGACGATGATCGCCGGGATGTGGGAGGACGCGGTGGAGTAGGAGTAGCAGTCGCCGGGGGCGCACCAGAGGGATTGCTTCAGCGCGAAGTCGTCGGTGGTGGACCACGGGCCGTTGTCGATGGTCGGGTTCTCCCACGTCTGTTTGGCGCCCTTGACGTAGACCGGGTTCATGCCGCGGATGCCGGCCGACATGGCGAGGACCTGGCCGAGCGTGATGTCGGCCTTGCGCGGGTCGTCGAGCGGGAAGATCTCGGCGGGCAGGAACTTGGGATTGAAGATCTTCTCGTCGAGACCGTTGGGGAAGAGTTCGGGCTTGTCCTGCATCATCATCGCGGTGGCGACGGTGGTGAAGGCCTTGCCGCAGGAGGCTAGTTCGGGCAGCGCCTCACGGTGGCCGCGGCCGAAGTAGCGTTCATAGACGAGGTGGCCGCGGCGGACGACGAGCAGGCCGCCGTGCTGCGAGGTCTGCTGGATGTAGTCGAAGGCGGCGTCGAGCTTGGCGGGGTCGATGCCGGCGACCTTGCGGATGCGGGCGGGGTCCTTGAGCGTGCGCCAGCCGCCCTTGACGTCGGGGGGCGGGAAGTAGTCCTCGGCGAAGCTGTTGGCGGCAAGGAAGGGAAGCGCGAGCAGGATGAAGAGGCGCACGACGGTCATCATATACCCGCCCGGGTTGGGGCGAAAGCGGGCGAAAAAGATCGCATATGGAGGAGATTGGAATAAGTGCAGAAACGCGTGTAACTTAGCGTGCAACCGCAGGTTGGTGGATAGAAAATCGGATCTTTTTGATCCTGTATAAATCGTTGAAAAGAAGACGGTTGTTCGACGAAGAAAGTTTCAGAAAGTTCTGGAAGTGATGAGGTAAGTGGACTATTCTGTGGTTGGATCAACCTCGGAAAGGGGGAGGCATGGTCATACTGAATCCATTACGTCGAAAAGCACTCATTTTGTTGTTTGCGGTCCTGGTGATCGGTTGTGTGACGCTGATCAGCGGTACAAACGGGAAGTTCACGACGGCCGATAAAGCGTTCTACGCGGACGAAAAGATGTTGAATTTTGTTCGTCCGGGGTTGGTGGTGAAGGTTCTGTCGGCCGAGATCGGCACGGACGGAACCGCGAAGGCGCGTGTGCGGTTTACGGATCCACGGGGATTGCCGCTGGACCGTTTAGGCGTGCAGACGCCGGGTCCGATCAGCGCGAGTCTCATTCTGGCGACGATTCCGAAAGGGTCGACGCTTTACACGGCGTACACGACGCGCCGGCAGACCAGTCCGATCACGAACGTTTCGGCGACGCAGGCCGGGGCGGATTCGGGCGGCACTTGGGCGCAGGTCGCCGAGGGCGAGTATCTGTACACCTTCGCGACCAAAGCGCCGACCGGCTACGACCGGACGGCGACGCACACGGTGTCGGTCTATGCGAACCGGAACCTGACCGAGTTTGAGCTGGGTGTCAACATCGCCGACAACACGTTCAATTTCGTGCCGGACGGCTCGCCGGTGACGGTGGTGCGCGATATCGTGCGGACCGCCACTTGCAACAAGTGCCACGACAAGCTGTCGGCGCACGGGACCACCGGCCGGTCGAGCGTTGAGAACTGCATTACGTGTCACCAGCCGCAGACCACGGATCCCGACACCGGCAACACGGTGGACATGGCGACGATGATTCACAAGATCCATACCGGCGCGGACCTGCCGAGCGTAAAGGCCGGCAAGCCGTACCAGATCATCGGGAACGCGCAGAGCATGCATGACTTCTCCGAGGTTGTGTTCCCTGCCAATCCGCGCAATTGCGAGGCGTGTCACGAGCCGAAGTCCGAGGCGACGCAGAAGGACGCCTGGCTGAAGCCGAGCCGGCGCGCCTGCGGATCCTGCCACGACAACGTGAATTTCGCCACCGGCGAGAATCACGCGAATCTGCCGCAGGTCTCCGACTCGCAGTGTTCGACCTGCCATCGCGAGAGCGGCGAGCTGGAGTTCGATACCTCGATCCGCGGCGCGCACACGATCGCGACGCAGTCGAAGGAACTGCCCGGCACGACGTTCGAGATCCTCGAAGTGAAGGACGGCGCGCCCGGAAAGAGCCCGGTGGTGACGTTCTCGGTGAAGGACAAGAAGGGCAACCCGATTCCGGCCAACGAAATGACGCGACTGGCGCTCGTGCTCTCCGGTCCCACCACGGACTTCGGTGATGACATCAGCGAAGACGCGAGGACGGCGCAGGGCTCCAACGGCGTCTACACCTGGACCTTTAGGGCGACCGTGCCCGCGACGGCGAAGGGCTCCTACGCGGTGGGTATCGAAGGCTATCGCAACTGGACCAGCCTGAAGGGCACGAAGAAGGAGCAGACGGTGCGCGATGCTGGAGACAACAAAGTGATGACCTTTGCCGTCACCGATCCAAAGCCCGTGCCGCGGCGAACGGTTGTCTCGCTGGACAAGTGCAATGCCTGTCACGGGAGCCTGAGCCTTCATGGAGGTAACCGAAACCGAATTGAGCAATGTGTCCTCTGCCACCATCCGACCGGCACGGATACTGCGCGCAGGCCGGCCGCACAGGGCCCGCCGGAATCGATCGACTTCCGTTCGATGATCCATAAGATCCATACGGGCAAAGAGCTGTCCGATCCGTACTCGATCTACGGATTTGGCGGAGCGGCGATCGGCTTTAACGAAGTCGGCTTCCCTGGCAAACGGCAGAACTGCACGATGTGCCATGTCAACAACTCCCAGCAACTGCCTCTGCCGGAGACGGCGAAGAAGGTGCTGGATCCGAGAGGGCCGGTGAGCCCGCTGGGTCCGGAGACGGCCGCTTGCACCAGCTGCCACACTTCGGACGCGGCCAAGGCGCACGCACTGGCGAACACGTCGACGATCGGAGAAAGCTGCTCCGCTTGTCACGGACTGAACTCGGCGTTCTCGGTGAATAAGGTCCACGCGCAGTAAACGACGGACCAGGGTCGAAAGCATAACCGGAGGGGCTCCACACGGAGCCCCTCCGCCTTTTCGGCCTGCTCGAAATGCGACTGGAATAGGCCGAGTTGGAGTTTTGCAAGTAACTCCCGACATATTCACCACTTAGCCATACACCCGCGATGCGGTGTATGGATATCGGACCACATTGATCCGTTATAAAGCGTTGAAAAAAAATGAGTTGCGAGTCAGGAAATACGTGTAAATGTGCTGGAAGTCACTGCTGATTTGCCATATTCTATTGACGGGAGGATTCCCGAAGGAGGGTCTCATGGGTCGATCCAGTTGTTATCGGCGTCCCGCATTCATACTGATAACGGCGATACTGCTCGCCGGATGTGCCGCGTTGATTGGCGCGGCGAATGGAAAGTTCACCACCGCGGATAAGGCGTTTTACGCGGACGAGAAGACGATCAACTTCGTCCGGCCGGGTCTGGTCGTGACGATCGTGTCGGCCGAGATTGCGCCCGATGGCACGGCGAAGGCTCGCGTGAAGTTCACCGATCCGCGCGGGTTGCCGCTGGACCGGTTGGGCGTCAGGACGCCCGGAACGATCGCCGCCAGCTTCATTCTGGCCACAATCCCGAAAGGCGAAACCCTGTATCGTTCCTATACGACGCGCGTGCAAACCAGCCCGATCACTCGGGTTTCCGCTACCCAGGGCGGCGCCGACACGGGCGGCACGTGGCAGGAAGTGGCTGAAGGCGAGTACATCTACACCTTCGGTACCAAGGCCCCGGCGGGCTATGACCGCACGGCGACCCATACGGTCTCTGTCTATTCCAACCGCAACCTGACCGAGTTCGACCTCGGCATCAACTCGCTCGACGCCACCTATCACTTCGTGCCGGACGGCTCGAAGGTGACCGTGGTGCGCGACATCGTGCGGACGGCGACTTGCAACAAGTGCCACGACAAGCTGGCGGCGCACGGCACCGGCGGCCGCTCGAGCGTGGAGAACTGCATCCTGTGCCATCAGCCGCAGACGACCGACCCGGATACGGGCAACACGGTCGACATGGCCACGATGATCCACCGGATTCACACCGGCGCGGAACTGCCGAGCGTGGCGGCCGGCAAGCCGTACCAGATCATCGGCAACGCGCAAAGCATGCACGATTTCTCAAAGGTCGTGTTCCCGGCCGATTCCCGCAACTGCCAGGCCTGCCATGAGGATAGCTCCGCGGCCGTGCAGAAGGACGCGTGGCTGAAGCCCAGCCGCCGCGCCTGCGGTTCCTGCCACGACAACGTGAACTTCGCCACCGGCGAAAATCACGCCGATCTGCCGCAGGTGTCCGACAGCCAGTGCGCGAACTGCCATACGGTGCAGGGCGAACTCGACTTCGACATCTCGATTAAAGGCGCGCACATGATTCCGACCAAGTCGCGTGAGCTGCCTGGCATCGTGTTCGACATCATCGACGTGGCCGACACTGCCCCTGGCAAAAAGCCGACCGTGACCTTCAGTATCAAGGACCGCGACGGCAATCCGGTCCTGCCGAGTCAGATGACCCGGTTGACGCTGCAGTTGAACGGCCCGAACACCGACTTTGGCCCGCAGTTCACCGAAGCCGCGCTTACCGCGCAGGGCTCCAACGGCGTCTACTTTTGGACCTTCAGCCAGGCGATCCCGGAAACGGCGAAGGGGTCCTTCACCGTTGGGATCGAAGGCTACCGGAATACCACGCTGTTGAAGGGCACCAAGAAGGAACAGGTGGCGCGCGACATCGGTGTGAACAAGTTCCGCGCGATCGCGGTCACCGACGCCAAGGCGACTCCTCGCCGATCGATCGTGTCGACAGCAAAGTGCAACAGTTGCCATGGCACGCTGGGCCTGCACGGCGGGACCCGGAACACGGTTGAAAACTGCGTGGTCTGCCACAACCCGGCCAACCTCGACCGCCGGCCGGCGGCGCAGGGCCCGCAGCACACGCTGGAATTCAAGACGATGATTCACCGCATGCACTCCGGCGCCGAACAGGGCAAGCCGCTTTCGATCTGGGGCAGCCGTGAATACGTCTTCGACTTCGGCTATCCGGGTCGCCTCGCGACTTGTACGCAATGCCACGTGAACGGCTCCGAACAGCTCCCGCTGCCGGAGACGGCCGCCAAGACCAACAACCCGCAGAGCTACTTGGGCGTTATGGGGCCGGAAACGGCCGCCTGCCTCAGCTGCCACGTAGGGAAGGCGGCCGCGGCACACGCGCAGGTGAATACCTCCGCGGTCGGTGAAAGCTGCTCGACCTGCCATGGCCCGAACGCCGAATTCTCGGTGAACAAGGTCCACGCGCGGTAGTTTGTTCCTCCTGTACTGACGACGAAACGGGGAGCCTTTCGGGGCTCCCCGTTTTATTGCATGGATATACTGGAAATTATGGGAAACGATGGCTTGAACGAGGCCTCCAAACCGGTTGAAAACTCCCCGTCGAACTTCATCCGTGACATCATCATCGAAGACATCAGCAACGGTAAGAACGGCGGACGCGTCCATACGCGCTTCCCACCAGAGCCGAACGGGTACCTGCACATCGGCCACGCCAAGTCGATCTGCCTGAACTTCGGGCTCGCCAAAGAGTTCGGCGGCAAGTGCAACCTCCGCTTCGACGACACGAATCCCTCCAAGGAAGAGGTCGAGTACGTCGAGAGCATCATCAACGATGTCCGCTGGCTCGGCTTCGACTGGGAAGACCGGCTCTTCTACGCCTCCGACTACTTTGAACAGCTCTATCAGTGGGCGATCCAGCTGATCAAGCAGGGCGACGCCTACGTCTGCGACCTCTCGGCCGAAGAGGTGCGCGCCACCCGCGGCACCACCACCGAACCCGGCCAGGAAAGCCCCTATCGCAACCGCGGCGTCGAAGAGAACCTCGACCTCTTCCAGCGCATGCGCGCCGGCGAATTCACCGACGGCTCCCGCACCCTGCGCTCGAAGATCGACATGGCCTCGCCGAACTTCAACATGCGCGACCCGGTGATGTACCGCATCCTGCGGGCCCACCACCACCGCACCGGCGATGACTGGTGCATCTACCCCATGTACGACTTCGCCCACGGCGAGTGCGACTCGATCGAAGGCATCACCCACTCCATCTGCACGCTCGAATTCGAAGACCACCGGCCCCTCTACGACTGGTACGTCCAGAAGCTCGGTATCCACGCTCCCCAGCAGATCGAATTCGACCGCCTGAACCTCACCAACACCCTGCTCAGCAAGCGCAAGCTGCTGCAGCTCGTGCAGAACAAGTACGTCTCCGGCTGGGACGACCCCCGCATGCCCACCATCTCCGGCATGCGCCGCCGCGGCTACACTCCGGAAGCCATCCGCGCCTTCTGCGGCTCCATCGGCGTCTCCAAGACCAACGGCGTCGTCGAGTTCGCCCTGCTCGAACACCACATCCGCGAAGATCTCAACAAGCGCGCCGCGCGCGTCATGGCAGTCCTCGATCCCGTGAAGCTCGTCATCGACAACTATCCCGACGGCCAGGTGGAAGAGCTCGAAGCGGTCAACAACCCGGAAGACGAGTCCATGGGCACCCGCGCCGTGCCGTTCTCGAAGGTGCTCTATATCGACCGCGACGACTTCCGCGAGGACCCGCCCAAGCAGTACTACCGCCTCTCGCCCGGCCGCGAGGTCCGGCTCCGCTACGCCTATTTCGTCACCTGTACGGGTGTCGTCAAGGACGCCAACGGCGAAGTCGTCGAGATCCACTGCACCTACGACCCGGCCAGCCGCGGCGGCAACTCGCCCGACGGCCGCAAGGTGAAGTCGACCATCCACTGGGTCTCCGCCGAACACGCG
>CAYMTH010000030.1:0-7001 GCA_964393235.1 uncultured Solibacteraceae bacterium
TGCCGCCGCCGGAGGCGCCGGTCGCTGCGAGGCGGGCCGGGTCGACGTCGGGGAGGGATTGGATGAAGTCGACGGCGCGGATGGAGTTCCAGAGCTGGAGACCGAGGGGGCCCCAGTTCCAGAGTTGCTCGGCGGCGTTGCCGAAGGCGTGGGGCGTCTGGCGGGTGTCGTTATAGCCGACCATGTCGTAATTGAGGACGACGAAGCCCATGCGGGCGAGCATGACGGCGCGCGCCGGAATATTGCCGAGGTCGGTCTGTTCGGCGCGGCCGTCTTTCCAGTGGCCGTGCGGGCTCAGGACCGCCGGGTGACGGCCCGGCGTCAGCGGCCGGAACAGGTTGGCCCCGAGCCAGTAGTTCGGCGCGGTTTCGATCAGGACCTTTTCGACGGAAAAACCGTCGTAGTTCTTGCGCCCGAAGATTTCGGCGCGCGGCGTGGCGCGGCGGGCGGCCAGTGGATAAAGCCCGGCGGCTGTAAGGATCTGTTTGCGGAGGTGCTCCCGGCGGGCGTTCCATTGCTCCAGGCTCATCGAGCCCGGCCAGCCGGGATAGCGCTTGTCGAAGAAAACCGTATTGGTGTCAACGGGTTCGGTGGCGCGAGCGTCGGCCGGGGGCACGGCACCAAGGGAAATCCTGAGGGCGAAAAGAGGGAAAAACACTAGAGTCCGCAGCACGGCTTTATTGTAAGATCAAGTTGGTACTGTAGTTGTCGGTACGGTTACCTCCAGAACTCGACCGAAGGTCCCGATAAGAGCAACATGAGCCTCCCCCTGAAGAACGGTTCGTCTCTGGTCCAAAACCGGCGTCTTGACGACCTGCCGGAACCTGACGCGGATACGATTCTGGCGCAGTTCAACCGGCTGATGAGCGATCTGCTGCGGGCGAAGCTGGTGCGGAACACGTTCCGGCCGTGGGAGATCGAACTTTTGCTCGACATTCAGATGTGCGAGTTGCGCGACGGGCAGAAGCGCGAGACCCTGCGCCGGTATCAGCGGGCGGTGCAGCGGCAGATGGAAAAGGGCGGGAAGGTCCCCATGAAACTGTCGGAGTACCTCGCCGCGAACCGTGCCAAACGGGTCGCATCGGAAGGCCCGGCTACGCTATCCTAGTTGTTTCTCCTCGGGAGGTCTGCAAGCAACTATGTCCGAACCCAAACCCGTCCGTATGGTCCTTTGCGCCAAGCTGCAAAAAGAACTGCCTGGCCTGGATGAGAATCCTTTTGAGGCGCATCCGCTGGGGCAGCGCATCTACGATTCGATATCGAAAGATGCATGGCGGATGTGGGTGGAGCACATGAAGATGCTCATGAACGAGTACCGGCTGAACCTGGGTACGAAGGAAGCCCAGGAGTTTTTGTTTCAGCAGATGGAACAGTTTTTCTTCGGCCAAGGGGTTTCCCTGCCGCCCGGCTACACCAACGAGAAGTAGCGCCCGGGGCCGGCAAGGCCGTATCGATGTTCGCCTAACCTAAACGGTGCGGGCGGCGCCGGGCCTCAACCGAGGTTCGCCGACGCCCGCCCGTCTTTTTTGTATGGGTGGCGCAACTAAGCGAATTCGCCGAGGGGTAAGGCGGGGGAACGCCTGATTGATGCATCGCCCCTGTGCGAGTACTCTGGGCGGGTGAAGTACCTGTTGCTTGCCTTCTTCGCTTGCTGCGCGTGGACGCAGAGCTTGGCCGTTCTGCCGGGGACTCGCGTCTACATTCATGAAATGGAAGGATTGCGCGACTACCTGACGCTGGCGTTCCGGGAAAAAGGGGTGCGACTGGAGTTGGTGGGCGCGCGCGAGGACGCCGAGTTCGAACTCGCGGGGAACGAAGAGTTCGATCCGGACCTGAAGAAGCGGGTGGCGGTCCTGCGGCTGCAAAAGGTTGCTACCGGGGAGGTGGCGTTTCGAAACACCTGTGTCACCGAAGCGGGCGCGGGTGGACGGCGGGGTGGCGCGAGCCGCTGCGCCGAAGAAATCGAGCGGCAGGTGAGAGAAAAGTGGACGGTCCGGAGCAGTGCGGACAGCGCGACGAAGACTCTGTCGTTGCGCGTAACGTCGGCGCCGGAAGAGGCGGATTTGGAGATCAACGGCGAGTACTGGGGCTCGACTCCAACGGTGGAGTTGACCCGGTTGAAGCCGGGCCGGCACCGCGTGGTAGTGAAAAAGAGCGGCTTCGCGCCGTGGACGATGGACTTGGAGTTGAAGCCGGGTGAGCGCCGCACGGTTCATGCGGAACTGCAGCGGACGGGGCGGATCGCCGGACTGAACTAGACGGGGAAGTTGGGCGAGCGGGCGATTCCCTGGCGGCGGGTCTGCAGCCGGCCGTTCTTCACCCACTGTTCGCCGCGGACCTGGAGGTGGTCGATCATGCGGCTCCGCCACTGGCGGAGCACCGGTTCGGCGGCCGGGTCGCCGGAAAGATCGTTGATCTCGCCGGGGTCCCGGGTGAGGTCGAAGAGCATCTCGTTGCCGTGGAAGGCGTGGTGTATGTATTTGAACCTGCCGTCGGTGAGGCCGGTCCAGTTGTTTTCCGGGGAGTAGCAGACGCCGTGTTCGAGATCGATGGCGTCGCGCCATTCGGCGTTCTTGTTGCGCACGAGATTGAGCATCGAGCGGCCGTCGACGGGCAGGCGCGGGGAGGCTCCCGCGGCGTCGAGCAGCGTTGGGAAAATGTCGCGGAGTTCGACGGGCTTATCGATGACCTGGCCGCGGGGCGCCGCGACGAGCCCCTTCGGCCAGCGGAGGAACATCGGGATGCGCGCCGAGGCCTCATAGGCGTAGGACTTGCGCCAGAGGTTGTGGTCGCCGGTCATGTCGCCGTGGTCGGAGGTGAAGACGATGAGTGTTTCTTCGAGCCAGCCGCGTTTTTCGAGCGCGGCGAGGATTCGGCCGATCCATTCGTCGATGAAGCTGATGGAACCGTAGTAGCCTTGGCGGGAGGAGCGCACCTGTTGCTCGCCGAGCGCGCCGCACCAGATGTCGTCCTTATTGCTGTTGCGCTGTTCGTACTTGGACGCCCATTTTCCGATGTGGGCCTTGGGGAGCGGCGCGTCCTTATACATGTCCATGAAGCGCTGGGGCGGGTCGTAGGGGGAGTGCGGCCGGGCGAAGGAGACCTTCATGAAAAACGGATCGGGCCCCTGGTAGCCGTTGAGGAAATTGACGGCGGTCTGGCCGGTCCAAGCGGTGGGATGGAGATTTTCGGGCAGGACGTAGGCCTTGGCCGGGTAGTCGTTGAAGCCCACGCCGGTGGCATCGGGATCGAGGTGCGGCGCCTGGGAGGCGAACCAGGCACGGTAATCGGAGCGGAACTCGGGGTGGCCGACGCGGCTGCTTTCGTCGAGAACGATCTTGTGGAAGCCGTTGGTATTGGCGCGCTGCGGGGCGTAGTGCATCTTGCCGATGCCGAAGGTGTAGTAGCCGGCCTCGCGGAGGGCGCGGGGTTTGGTCTGCTGGTACTTGGACGACATCTCGACCATGTGGAGCATGCCGTGGTTCCACGGGGCGAGTCCGGTGAGCAGCGCGGACCGGGCGGGCGTGCAGGTGGGGGTGCAGGAGTAGGCGCGGGTGAAGCGGGCGCCCTCGCGGCCGAGGCGGTCGATGTTGGGGGTGTGGATGGCGCGGTTGCCGTCGGCGCGGGTGCAGTCGCCGCGGTGCTGATCGTCCATGATGAAGAGGATGTTGGGGCGGGACGATTTGCGCGGCTGGCCCTGGAGAAAGGCCGGGGCGAGGCTGGATTGGAGGAGGGCGCGGCGGGTCGGTTGGCTCACAGAATGAGGATATACCCAAACATCCTTTACAATAAGAACTTCGGCCTGCCCAACGAATGCTCCTGTCGAGCTCTGTCTACTTTTTCTTTCTCATCGGAATCTTCTTCCTGTATTGGCCCCTCTCGAAGTGGCGGGCGGCGGGGCTCGGCGTATTGCTGCTGGCCAATTACTTCTTCTACGCCAAGTGGGATCTCTTCTATCTGGCGCTGATTCCCCTGGCCTCCTCGGTCGATTTCACGATCGGGCACTGGCTGGGCCGGACGAAGTCGCCGGGGGGGCGCAAGGCGCTGGTGACGCTGTCGATCCTGATGAACCTCGGCATTCTGGCGGTTTTCAAATACGCCGGCTTCTTCCTGGAGAGCTGGGGGCAGTTGACCGGGCAGGCGGTGGGCAAATGGGAGTGGGTCTTCCCGCTCGGCATCTCCTTTTACTGCTTCCAATCGCTGACGTACACGATCGACATCTACCGCAAGGACGCCAAGCCGACCGCGAGCTACCTGTCCCACCTGACGGCGGTCTCGTTCTTTCCGACCACGCTGGCCGGGCCGATTACGCGCGTGGCGGACCTGGTGAAACAGCTCGAAAAGCCGAATCCCTCGCTCGACGCCGCCGACGGCTCACGGGGGCTGTTCCTGATCGGCCTCGGCCTGATGAAGAAACTGCTGATCGCCGACTACCTGGCCGAGAACATCGTCAACCGCGTCTTCGACTTCCCCGGGCTGTATTCCGGCGGCGAGGTGCTGGTTGGCGTGTACTCCTACGCGCTGCAGCTTTACTACGACTTTTCGGGCTACACCGATATCGCGATCGGTTCGGCGCTGCTGCTGGGATTAAAGCTGCCGGTCAACTTCAACCAGCCCTATTCGGCGGCGAACATCAACGATTTCTGGCGGCGCTGGCACATCAGTCTCTCGAACTGGCTGCGGGACTACCTGTTCTTCTCGCTGCCCGGCAAGCGGAACGCCGTGATGCCGTACTTGAACCTGGTGATCACGATGACGCTGGGCGGGCTGTGGCACGGGGCGAGCTGGAACTTCGTGATCTGGGGCGTGCTGCACGGCGCCGGGCAGGCGGTGAGCCGCGGCTGGCAGACCTGGCGCGGGAAGGCGAAGCCGTGGACGCCGGCGTGGTGGCGCACCTTCGTCACGGTGCAGTTCGTCTGCTTCTGCTGGATCTATTTCCGCGCCTCGTCGCTCGAGCAGGCGAATCTGATCGTCGAGCGTATCGCCTCCCTCAGCTGGGCGTTCGATAATGTCTCCGGCGGGCTGTGGTCGGTGCTGGCGCTGGCGCTGGCGGGGCATTATGCGCCGAAGTCGTGGCTGGAGAAGCCGCGTGACCTTTTCGTCCGGTCGCCGTTCTTTGCGCAGGCGGTGGTGCTGCTGCTGCTGGCGATTGCGATCCAATACGTCGCCGCGACCGGGGCGGCGCCGTTCATTTACACGAAATTCTGATGCCGATTCCGAAGAAAGTATCGTTGACCTTGGCGACGCTCGCGGCGATGATGACCGCGCCCGATCTTCTTCCGGCGTTTAAAGACTACCGGATGCTCGACTGGACCACCGTGCCGCGCGTGCTGGACTTCCAGGTGCGGACGCGGTCGGAGGATCCGGTGGGCGAGGAGCAGATCCGGCTGCGCCCCGATACGACGCCGGAAAAGGCGGACGCATCGAAGCTCGTCGATACGAAGGGCGAGTTGCAGCGGTTCTATGCCGCTCTGCACGCGACCGAGCGGCGGGACCCGGGCGCGGTTACGCGGATATTGCATTACGGCGACTCGCCGACGACGGCCGACCTGATCACCGCCGACGTCCGCGCGCTGTTCCAGAAGGAGTTCGGCGACGCCGGGCACGGGTTCGTTCTGGTGGCCAAGCCCTGGGCCTGGTACGGGCACCGGGGCGTGACGGTGAAGGGCTCGGGATGGAAGATCGAACCGGCCAATACGGCCGAGTTGCGCGACGGGCAGTACGGGCTGGGCGCCGTCAGCTTCCGCGGCGGGCCGGGCTCGAACTCGAGAATTACGGTGCAGGACCCCGGGCATACGCAGTTCGAGGTGGCGTGGCTGTCGCAGCCCGACGGCGGTTCGTTCCAGGTGGCGGCCGACGGGCAGACGCTGGGGACCATCGACACGGCGTCGCCGGTGGTGACCCCGAGTTTTCAGACATTTACGGTGCCGGCTGGCTTCTCCGAGGTGACGATCGGCGGGGTAGCCGGCCGGGTTCGTTTGTACGGTGTGCGGCTGATGAAGGACGTTCCGGGCGTGGAATACAGCTCGATGGGCGTGAACGGGGCGGCGATTACGATCCTGGCGCGCAACGTCGGCGAGGAGCATTGGGGCGAGCAACTGCGGCACGTGAAGCCGAACCTGGTGGTGATCAATTACGGCACGAACGAGAGCGTCTACGCCAAGTACGTCGACACGGCGTTCGAGATCGAACTGGTGCGGGCGGTTAAGCGGGTGCGGAAGGCGGTCCCGGAGGCCGCGATTCTGATCATGAGCCCGATGGACCGCGGCGAGCGGTTGGCGTCCGGGGAGATTGGCACGGTGGCGCCGATGAGCCGGTTGGTGGCGCTGGAGCAGCGTGTGGCGGCCGAGCACGGCTGCGCGTTCTTCAATACGTTCGAGGCGATGGGCGGGCCGGGGACGATGGGCCGGTGGTATCTGGCCGAGCCGCGCCTGGTGGGCGCGGACCTGATTCACCCGATGCCGGCCGGGGCGAAGATCGTCGGCAACCTGCTGTACAAGTCGCTGCAGGCCGGCTACCGGAAGTACAAGCTGCAACTGGCGAAGGAAAAGTTTGGTCCGCCGGCGGAGAAGCCGGCCGACGTCCCGGCCCCGACCGGCGAGCCGGTTGGACAAAAGGCCCCCTGAAGTTTGAGACAATAAAGGGTCCGGACGAAACCACCGATTGTATTCTTGGGAGCCGATGCGAGCGTTTGTCCTCAGTTGCGTGTGTGTCGTTTTTGGCGCGATGGCGGGTTTGGGAGCCGCGGCGCCGAAGAAAAAGACCACGGCAAAGAAGACGGTGGTGACGGCGAAGCGGAAGGCGCCGGTGAAGCGTACGGTGACGGCCCGGCGGCGGACGCCGGTACGTCGCTCGGTGGCTGCCCGTCCGGTGGCTCCCAGCCACGCTGCCGACGTCGCTGCCCGCCGCGTCGCCGCCGCGGCGCCTGCAGGCGCCCATCAGGCGCCGCCCCTGCGGGAAGCCGCCAGCAGGCAGCACGCAGCTGTTGGCGCCGCCCCGCG
>CAYMTH010000030.1:7011-17661 GCA_964393235.1 uncultured Solibacteraceae bacterium
GCGCCGGGCGGTGGTTCGCCGGGCGGTGGCGGCGCGCCCGCCGGTTGTGCCGGCGTCGATCCGGACGGCCGCGAACGATTCGGTGGCGCAGTGGCTGAATGTGCCCGGGTTGATGGAAAATCCGGCGGCGCTGGTGCCGTTTTTTGAGCAGATTTACCGCCTGGAACGGGGCGAAACGAACGAAGTTTTGCGTGTTTTTCACTATGGCGACTCGCATACGGCCGCCGATGAATGGTCCGGGACGCTGCGTTACCTGCTGCAGGCGCGGTTCGGCGACGGCGGGAACGGGTTTTCGCACGCCGGGCGGCCGTGGCTCGGCTACCGGCGGCTGGATTTGAAGAGCTGGAGTTCGAACGGCTGGTATAGCGACGGACTGGCCGGGCGCGACGGGGACGGGCTTTATGGGTTGTCCGGGGTCAGCATGTCGACGGAGCGGGCCGGCGAGATGGTCAACCTGCAGACCGAGGCGGAAAAGGTGGAGTTCCACTACCTGCGGCAGCCGGACGGCGGCCGGGTGGAGTTGAGCGATAACGGGAGCGTGATCGCGGTGATCGACACCGACGGGGCCGGGATGCCGATGATCGAGCGGCTGTCGCTGGCGCCGGGGGCGCATCTGTTGACGGCGCGGACGCTGGACCGGAAGCCGGTTCGTTTGCATGGCTGGGTGACCGAGAACGCGCGCGGGTTGACGTGGGAGATGATGGGGATCAACGGTGCACAGGCGTCGATCGGGCTGAAATGGGAGGACGCCGGGCTGGCGCCGGTCTATCAGCACCGGCAGCCGGCGCTGATCGTGCTCGCCTACGGCACCAACGAGGCGCGGAACAAGGACTGGACGTTTGAAAGCTACCGCGACATGTTCGTGGCGCTGCTCGACAAGTACCGGCGGCTGGCGCCGGCGGCCTCGATCCTGGTGATCGGCCCGCCGGACCATCAGATCCGGACGCGGACCGGCTGGGCACCGCACGAGAAGATTGACGTGATTCTGGAAGCGCAGCGGGCGGCGTGCAAGGCGCGCGGCGCGGCGTTCTGGGACATCCGCGAGCGGATGGGCGGCAAGGGCGCGATGCGGCAGTGGGTTTTTGCCGGAATGGCGCAGGGCGATTATGTGCATTTTACGGGCCCCGGCTACCGATTGCTGGGCGCCGCATTGTATAAGGAACTAATGGGCCAGTTTTCGACGTTCGCGCGAGTGCGCCGCGAGACGATGGAGCCCAAAACGGCGGCATTGACCGCACCCGAACCCCATGGACAAACGAACACAAATCCTTGATGTCGTCCGGCGCGTCGCCGGTAAAGAGCCGGCCGTTGCGCCGGACGAGTCGCTGTTTGAGAGCGGCGTACTCGATTCGTTCGGGTTGCAGGATCTGGTGACCGAACTGGAGCACGTTTTCGGCGTCACGATTCCGGATTCCGACCTGACGCCTCGCAAATTTGATTCGATTGAGCGAATTGAAGCCTACCTCGAGGAGCACGGAAAATAGCGTGGCTTTCCTGAAGGCATTTGGCGCCTATCTGCCGGAGCGGGTGGTGACCAACGCGGAGATCGGCGCCCGGGTCGGGTGCGATGCCGAATGGATCCGCAACGTATCGGGAATCGATGAGCGGCGCTTTGCCGGGCCGGAGGAGTCGGTGGTGGATCTGGCTTGCCGGGCGGCAGAAGACTGCCTGGAGCGGGCGAAGGTGAAGGCCTCGGAACTGGGGATGATCCTGGTGGCTAGCGGCAGTTGGGACCGGCAGTTCCCGGGGCCGGCCGCGTCGGTAGCCAACCGGCTGGGGCTCGATTCGACGCCCTCGCTCGATGTGCCGCTGGCCAGCGCCGGATCGTTGTTCGGCCTGTCGCTGGCGGCGCGGCTCTGCGCTTCGGTTGGCCCGATCCTGGTGATCGGGGCGGAGAAGATGTCGAAAGTCGTCGAGCGCGAGCCGATGGAGCGCGGGGTGGCGATCCTGTTCGGCGACGGCGCGGGTGCCTGCCTGGTGCATCCGTCCGAGGGCTTCGCGCGGGTGATCGACAGCGGGATTTATACCGACGGCGCGTACGCCGAGGATTTGAAGTTGCCGTTCGGATCGCCGCTCGAAATGAACGGGCGTTCGGTGATTCTGCAGGCCTCGCGGAAGATTCCGCGGGCGATTGCGACGCTGCTCGACCGGCATCGGCGGCGCGCGGCGGACGTGGCCGTGTTCCTGATGCACCAGGCGAATCAGAATCTGATCGCGCGGGTGGCGCAGGCACTGGAAGTGGCCGAGGACAAGTTCTATTCCAATATCAAGCGGTTCGGCAATACGTCTTCGGCGTCGATGCTGATTGCGGCGGCGGAATGGTCGAGTACGCATAGCCTGGCGCCGGGTGAGTCGCTCTGCTTCGCGGCGTTTGGCGCTGGGTTCCATTGGGGCGCGCTGCTGGCCGAGGGGGCGGAAACGGCGTGAAGGCCTCCGTCGACGAGATCCGGGCGCGGTTCGACGGCGACGTTGAGCGGTTCTCGAATCTCGATACCGGGCAGATGTCGACGCAGGACGCGGCGCTGGTGCTGGAGATGATCGCCTCGGCGGCGAAGCGGGTGACGCCGGATGCGACCCGCCTGCTCGATCTGGGCTGCGGGGCGGGGAACTTCAGCTTGAAGTTGAGCCAGGTGTTTGCCCTGCGCGAGGTGACGCTGGTGGATCTCAGCGCGAACATGCTGGACCGGGCCGTCGAACGGCTGCGGCCCGTGGGCGTGGAACTTCGCGCTCTGCAGCGGGATGTGCGCGACCTGGAACTCGCGCCGGAATCGCACGATATCGCCGTCGCGGCGGCGGTGTTGCATCATTTACGGGCGGAGGTGGAATGGGCGGCGGTCTTCCGTATGCTCCACGCGACCCTCCGGCCGGGCGGATCTCTGTGGATCTGGGACCTCGTCGAACACGACATTCCCGGTCTGCAAGCCGAAATGCGGGACCGCTACGGGGCGTATCTGGCCTCGCTAAAGGGCGAAGCTTACCGCGATCACGTCTTTGACTACATCGCCTACGAGGACTCCCCGCGCAGCGTCGCCTTTCAGTTGCACCATCTGCGCGCCGCCGGGTTTATGGCCGACGTCGTTCATAAGAACGGCTGCTTCGCGGCGATCGCGGCGGTCAAGCCTTAGCGCGCCGCCGGACGGCATGTCCGATGCCGATGAGCGCGCCGCCGAGCAGCGCGGCCAGGCCGCTCGAGATCTCCGGGACGTCGGCAATGGGTTCCGCCAGGCTCATAGTGGGGGTCACCGTTTGGGTGGAGTAGGTCCTTCCACCCACGACGGGAGCGGGTGTCGTATCGTTGGTCCTGCCCCCGAGCAAGCGGGCATTGACGGCGAGCATGTACTCAATCCACGCCGATTCGTACTCTTCAAGCGAAGTGAATCCGACGCCGCCGAATGCCGGGGGTTGCACCACGTACGGACCGGTGACGGAGCCATATTCGCTCAGTAGACCCTCGACGGGTTCCTCGGTTTCGAAGTACAGATTCTGCCAGGCTTCAAATCCGCTGCCCGGCACTCCCTCTTCCACGCGCCCCGCCGGCAGGTTCCCGAACTCGGTCCACGAGGGCTCATCCTCGCCGTAATTGACGATCGGAGCGCCCGCACAAACCGTGCAAAGGAGCAAGAAACAGAGCGAAACCAGACGGCGATGAAACTCGGACATCGTATCCTCCGGAGGGAATCAGATACTTTCGACCTCTCCCCTTCTATCGGTGGGGACTAGCCAGCGAAGAATAGGCCGGAAACCCTAATTCGCCTCCGGAAAACGATGAGTATTGTCGCGGCTAGGCCCGCATGGACTGACGGGCCGCCCGAATGGCGCCTTCGAGTTCCGCCAAAACACTGGTCATGCGATCCGCTCCGGGTTCCCCGGCGCGAGGGGCGGGAGTGGCGGATGTCAGAACCACCTGGCGAAGGTAGTCCGAGACGGTCCGGCAGCCGGACTCGCGGGCCATGTCGAGAAGGACATCGAACTCCTCGGAAGAGACACGGAAGTTGATCATGCGAGTGCGAGCGGGACGGGAAAGAAGAGCGTTTCTCATGGATTTTGACCTCGAAAGCTTGCCTGCGGTCTGGTTTTGCCGCAAGTCAGATGTAATACGGATTCAGAATACGAAGGAACTGCATTCGTCTGCTTCCGTGGATATCCTGAATTTGCGCGGGGAGAACCCGGTGTTTCCCGCTCTCCCTTCCGGCGTGCCAAATCGCATATAGTGCATAGCTGAGGAATCCGGATGAATCGCAGAGACTTTTTCCAGCAGGCGACGGCGGCGGCGCCCTTTTTGCAGGCGTCCCAGGTGGGCGGGCGTGGTCCGTTGAAGATCACCGACGTCAAGCTGTACCTGATCGGATCGGGCACGCGGAACTTTTGCGTGGTGAAGATCGACACCGACCAAGGCATCTCGGGCATCGGCGAGGCGTACTCCTGCGGGCCCGACGCGGCGATCGTCGCCGTCGTCCAGGATTTCCGCGGCTGGCTGGTCGGGCAGGACCCGCGCAACATCGAACATCTCTACTCGATGATGGTGAATTTCACGCGTTTCCCCGGGGGGCTGGTGGTGAACGCGGCGATCAGCGGCATCGAACACGCCCTGTGGGACATCGCCGGCAAGGCGGCCGGCCTGCCCGTCTACATGCTGCTCGGGGGCAAGTGCCGCGATAAGATCCGCACCTACCAGAGCGCGGGCAATCCGGAAACCGCCAAGCGCCTGGTGGAAAAGTATGGCTATACGGCGATCAAGATGCGCCCGCAGCCGGACAACGACAACGCCCGTCCCTACAACCAGGTGACGCGCCTGGCCGGCGAACGGGTGAAGGCGATGCGGGAGGCGCTCGGGCCGGACATCGACATCGGCTGCGACATCCACGCGCGGTTCTTCGAAGTGACGCGCGCCGCCCGGCTCGCCGAGGCGATCGAACCGTACAACCCGATGTGGCTGGAAGAGCCGATCCGCCCGGAGAACGAGCAGGCGATGAAGAAGCTCTCCGAGCGCGTTTCGATCCCGCTCGCCAGCGGCGAGTGCAACTACCAAAGGCACGAGTTCCGGCGCCTGCTCGAGTTGGGCGCGCTCGACATCATCCAGCCCGACATCTGCCTTTGCGGCGGCCTGATGGAGATGAAGAAGATCGCCGCGATGGCCGAGGCGCATTACGTCACCGTGGCACCGCACAACCCGATGGGCCCGGTGGCGACGGTGGTCAACGTCCACTTCGCCGCGTCCACACCAAACTTCTTCATCCTCGAGTACCACCCCGACGACGAGGGCGTGCGCAAGGACGTGCTGAAGGAGCCGCTCATGGTGAAGAACGGCTACATCCCGCTGCCCACCAAGCCGGGCCTCGGCGTGGAGTTGAACGAGGAAGCGATCAAGAAGTACCCGGCCGTGACGTGGCACCGCGGCTTCGCCTACCGCGAAGACGGCAGCGTCGGGTACATCTAGACCGTTGCGGTACAATCAGGCCATGTTGCGCAAGGAGGGTTCCGGCATGCGGCGGCGTGAGTTCCTGCAGTTGGGCGCGGCGGCGCCGGCATTCGGCGCGGCGGGGCCGGGCCCGGCGGCGGCTAATTGCATCCTGATCATGATGGTGGGCGGGCCGTCGCAGCTCGACACCTTCGACATGAAACCGGACGCGCCGCGCGAGTTGCGCGGTCCGTTCCGGCCCATTCGCACGAACGTGCCGGGCATCGAAATCTCCGAGATCTTCCCGCGCACGGCGCGCCACGCCGACAAGTTCTCCATCATCCGGTCGATGCACCACGACGGTCCCGCCGTGCACGACGCCGGGCACCACCTGATGCAGACCGGTCGCGCGTTCCGCTACGACGTCGAGCATCCGAGCCTCGGCTGCGTCGTCGCCCGCGCGCACGGCGCCAGCCACGTCGTGCTGCCGGGCCCGATCGGGCTGACCGGCGGCAATATGCCGCACGGCCACGACGCGGGTTTTCTGGGCGCCGCGTTCGAGCCGCGGCTGATGGGATGCGACGGCGTCGACGCCCCGGCGAAGTACGGCGATACCCGGTTCGGCCGCAGTC
This sequence comes from uncultured Solibacteraceae bacterium, assembly GCA_964393235.1. Taxonomy (GTDB): domain Bacteria; phylum Acidobacteriota; class Terriglobia; order Bryobacterales; family Bryobacteraceae. Next base: position 13,042 of record CAYMTH010000030.1, read on the forward strand.
TTTTCCAGGCGAAGCAACTGGTCGCGTCCGGCACCCGCTTCGTCACCGTGAACATGTTCGACACCGTGTTCGACGAACTGACGTGGGACAGCCACGGCGCCGCTCCGTTCACGCCGCTCGCGGCGTACCGGGACGTCGTCGGCCCCATGTTCGATATGGCCTACGCGAGCCTGCTCGAAGACCTCGCCGCGACCGGGTTGCTCGATACGACGATGGTCGTCGCCATGGGCGAGTTCGGCCGTACGCCGTGGCTGAACCCCTCGGGCGGGCGTGACCACTGGACGGAGTGCTACTCCGTGCTCGCCGGCGGCGGGCCGCTGAAACGCGGCGTGGTCATCGGCTCGAGCGACGCCGAAGGCGCGGCGCCGAAGGATCGCCCGGTTTCGCCGGCCGAACTCGCGGCCACTATCTATCAGGCGATGGGCGTGCCGCTGTCGACGCGGCTGGCGCCGGACCTTCCCGTGGTCGATGCCGGCGTGAAGCCGGTGGCCGACCTGCTCGCCTAGATGTTGCGGCTGCTGCTTCTCGCTGCCGGCGCGCTGGCCGCGCAGAGCCTCGAGCGCGATCTGCAGCCGATCTTCCGCAAGCACTGCTACGGCTGCCATGCGGCCAGCGTGAAGATGGGCAGCCTGGACGTCGAGACCTACGACGGACTGATGCGCGGCGGCAACCAGGGGACGATTCTGGTGCCCGGCAAGCCGGCCGAATCGCGGCTGTATCTCACCCTCGCCGGCAAGCTCGACCCGGCCATGCCGATGGGAGGCGACCGCCTGCCCGCTGCCGATCTCGAAACGATCCGGAAGTGGATCGAGGCCGGGGCGCGTCCGGACCCGACGGCGCTTGCCTGGCGCGGCGGCGTGATCGCGGTCGGGTGGGGCGGGGAAGTGCGCATTCTCAGCGAAAAAGGCGCGATTTTGCGGCGCTTTCCGGCGCAGGTGGGCACGGTCCGGACGGTTTCGCTCTCCGCCGACGGCAAGCTGGTGGCGGCGGCAGGGCCGCACGTCCTGCGCGTGTTCGATACCGTGACCGGGCGCGAGGTGATGTCGGCCGATCTCGACAGCCCCGTTCAGGCCGCCGTTTCGCCCGACGGCTCGCGCCGCGCTGTGCTGCTGCCCGACGGCAGTGTGAAAATTGAAGAGATCCAATGAATAAGAGTCAGTTTTTCCGCCACGCGCTCGACCGCGGGCGGGGTGTCCTCCGTCTGGCGCCCACATGGGTGCCGCGCGCCGCGCTGCGGCCGGGCGGCCGGCTGCGCCTGCATCCCAACGACCTCTACGCGCTCGGGCCCCATCGCGGCGGCATCGACGAGCGGTGGCTCGCCTCGAACGTCGTCGCCGACAACGGCCCCGGCACGCCCGGCGACGAAGGGCTCAGCTACATCGAGCTCGACGGCGCCTGCGTCGAACTCCGCGAACTCACCGGCGACAGCTGGCAGGTACTCTGCAAGCTGTTCGACAACGCGGTGCCGATTCCGCTGCACGTCCATCCCACCGACGCGCAGGCGCGCCCGCTCGGCCGCCGCGGCAAGCCCGAGGCCTACTACTTTCCGCCACAGTACAACGCCAATCCCGGCGCCTTTCCCTATACCTTCTTCGGCCTGCAGACGCACACCTCGCGCGAGGCCGTGCGCCGCTGCCTGCAGCGCTGGAGCGAGGGCGACAACGGCATCCTGCATCTGTCGCAGGCCTACAAGCTGAAGCCCGGCACCGGCTGGCAGGTGGACCCGAATGTGCTCCACGCGCCGGGGACGCTGGTGACCTACGAGCCGCAGGCGCCTTCCGACATGGGCGCGAAGTTCGAATCGATGTGCGCCGGCGACCCGCTGCCGTGGGAGGCCCTCACCGGCCAGATGCCCGAAGCGCACCGCAACGACATCGACTACATCCTCTCCTGGATCGATTTCGAAAAGAACACCGACCCGTTTTTCGCGCAGTACAACTACCGCGAGCCGGTGCGTTGCGCCGATTCCGACGTCCACATCGAGAAGTGGATCGTCTACGGCAGCCAGCACTTTTCGGCGCGCGAACTCTCGGTGGCGCCCGGGGCCACCGTCGTCGTGCGGGACGCCCGGCCCTACGGCGCGCTGGTGGTGCAGGGGCGCGGCGCGATGAATGGGTTAGAGTGTGAAGTGCCGTCGCTGGTCCGCTACGGCCAGATGACGGCCGACGAGTTCTTCGTCACCGCCGAGGCGGCGGCGGAAGGCGTCACCATCACCAACGCCAGCCGCACGGAGCCGCTCGTCATTCTCAAGTGTTTTGGGCCGGGACATCCCGAGGCCGAGGAGTTCATCGAATGCAAATCGGAGTAAACACCCTGTTGTGGACGGCCGGCGTCACCGAGGCCCACCTGCCCCTGATCGGCAAGGCGAAGGAGCTCGGGCTCGACGGCATCGAACTGGCGACCTTCGACTTCGCCAGCTTCCCGGCCGCCGCCGCCCGCCGCGAACTCGAGGCCCAGGGCATGCCGGGCATTCTCTGCAGCGCGCTCGTCGCCGGCATGAGCCTGGCCACCGACGATGCCGCCCTGCGCGCGCAGACCGTCGATTTCCTGCAGGCCGGCGTCCGCGCCACGGCCGAGGCGGGTCTCTCGCTCTTCATCGGCCCGTTTTGCAGCGCCGTCGGCTACCTGCCCGGCCGCCGCCGCACGGACGAGGAGTGGAAGCGGTGCGTCGAGGGGCTGCAGCAGCTCGGCGCCTACGCGCAGGGCTTCGGTGTGCGTGTCGCCGTCGAGCCGCTCAACCGTTTCGAGACCTTCTTCCTCAATACCGCCGCCGACGCCCTGCGCCTCTGCGAAGAGGTCGCCCATCCGAACATCGGCATTCTCTACGATACCTTCCACGCCAATATCGAGGAGAAGAATCAGGCCGACGCCATCCGTTTGCTCGGCAGGCACATCTTCCACGTCCACACCTGCGAAAACGACCGCGGCATCCCCGGTTCCGGCCCCATCGACTGGCCGGGCGTCATCGGGGCGCTCAAGGAGATCGGCTACGACGACTGGCTGGTCATCGAGAGCTTTGGCCCGGGCATCAAAGAAATCGCCGCCGCGGCCTGCATCTGGCGCGACCTCGCCGCGCAGCCGGAAGACATCCCCGTCATCGGTGCGCGCAATCTCCGCCGCCTGCTCGCCGCCTAGTCGATCAGCCCTTTCCGCAGCGCGAACCGGATCAGCTCGCCCGTCGAGTGCAGGTTCAGCTTTTCCATGATCCGCCCGCGGTGCGCGTCGATGGTGTAGACGCTCAGGTTCAGCAGCGTCGCCATTTCCTTGTTCGTCTTGCCCTCGGCGATCAGCTGGAGTACTTCGCGTTCGCGCGAGCTCAGCAGGTCGAGCGGGTCGGTGACGTGCTTGCGGTAATCGGAGAGCACGGCGTCCGAAACGCCCGGGCTCAGGTAGCCTTCTCCCTTGGCCACGGCGCGGACGGCCGCCAGAAGGTCGACGTCGATCGAATCCTTCAGCAGATACCCGCGCGCCCCGGCGCGCAGGATCTCCCGCACGTAGACCGAATCCTTGTGCATGCTCAGCGCCAGCACCCGCGTGTGCGGCGCCGATTCCATGATGCGCCGCGTCGCCTCGATGCCGTTCAACTCCGGCATCGCCACGTCCATCACCACCACGTCCGGCAGCAGTTGTTCAGACATCGCGACGGCCTCGCGTCCGTTGCCGGCCTCGCCGACGATCTCCATATCCGGCTGCGCGCCCAGGATCATACGAAACCCCTGGCGCACCACGGCGTGGTCATCGGCTAATAAGATTCGTGTCTTCCTGCTCATCCTTCACAACGGTAGAGGGCACCCAGGCTTCGATGGTTACGCCCCGGTCACTGCTCCGGACGTCCAGTTCGCCGCCCGCGCTGCGGGCCCGCGCGCGCATCCCGGTCATCCCGATGCCCCGCGGTCCGGCCCGTTCGCTCTCGTCGAGTCCCTTCCCATTGTCGCTGATCCGCAGCCGCACCTTACCGCCGTCCCGGTGCAGGTTCATTTCGACGCGCGTCGCCTTCGCGTGCCGCGCGATGTTCGTCAACGCCTCCTGCGCGATCCGGAACAGATGCGTCTCCGTCTCGTCGGGCAGCCGCACGGTGATCGACGAGTCGTACCGCACCTCGATGCCCGTCCGCTCGTTGAACCGCTCGCACTGCCACCGCAGCCCGGCGTCGAGCCCGAAGTCGTCGAGAATCGTCGGCCGCAGCAGTTGCGACAGCTCCCGGACGTTCTTGATCGCCTCGTCCACCAGCCGCAGGCAGTCGTCGAACCGCTTGTGCGGCTCCGGCGCCGCCAGCGCCACCAGGTTCGCCTTCACCGCCGTCAGCGACTGCCCCAGTTCGTCGTGCAACTCGTGGGAAAAGCGCCGCGCCGCCGACTCCTGATTCTCCAGCAGGTGCCACGATACCCGGCTCAACTCGCCCGCCTGCCACTCCAGTCGGCGCGACAGGCCGGCCGTCATCCGGATGGTCAAGACCGCGATCACCAGCGCCAGCACCAGTCCGACGCTCATCAAGGTAATCGACTGGTTCACCAGCCGTCCCGATTGCCGCGTCAACTCGCGCTGGGCCTGGGCCGACCGCTCCGACCCGCGCGCCCCCAGCTTCCGCACGATTTCGATCACCTGTTCGTGCCGCTCCAG
>CAYMTH010000031.1:0-17595 GCA_964393235.1 uncultured Solibacteraceae bacterium
CATTCCGGCCCTTCGCGCCTTCCGTGCTCCGGGAAAAGGTCGCAGAATACTTCGAACTCGACGGCGACAGCCCCTATATGCTCCTCGTCGCCGACGTCGTCCGGAATCGCCGACGCGCCATGACCGACGAGGAACAGAAACTGTTCGGCATCGAGAAACTCAACGTGCCCCGCTCCGATATTCCCGCCGTGACGCACGTCGATTACTCGGCCCGCGTCCAGACCGTACACCGGGAAACAAACCCCCTCTACCACCAGCTGCTCACCCGTTTCGAGCAGAAAACCGGCTGCGCCGTACTCGTCAATACCAGTTTCAACGTCCGCGGGGAACCGATCGTCGGTTCTCCGGCCGACGCCTTCCACTGCTTCATGGGCACCGAAATCGAGGCCTTGGCCGTCGGCCGCTGCTTCCTCCGCAAAGAGGAGCAGGACCCGGCGCTCGTCCGAAACTATAAGGACTCCTTCGAGTTGGATTAGCCGATGGAGAACACCCCGACGGAGGCGCCGCGCGAAGACCGCCTGGCGGTTGTACTGGGCCGGAAGCATCTGCCCGGCCTCGACGCCATCCGCGCCGTCGCCGCGTTTCTGGTGGTTTATTACCATGCCGGCGCCCCGTTCGTCTCCGGCGGCATGGGCGTGCTGGCCTTCTTCGTCCTCAGCGGATTTCTCATCACCTGGCTCCTGCTCGGCGAGCAGGAGAAGTACGGCGGGATTTCGTTCCGGCTGTTCTATATCCGGCGTTCTTTACGCATTTTTCCGGCGTTTTACTGCTACTTTCTGCTGCTGACCGGCCTTTTGTGGATCACCGCCAAGCGGATCGTCTGGCCCCAGGCCGCGGCCTCTTTCTTCTACGTCAACAACTACTGGCAGGCCTGGAACGGCGACCCCAACACCGGCCTCAGCCACACCTGGTCGCTCGGCATCGAGGAGCAGTTTTACCTGCTCTGGCCCGTTGGCCTAGTCTGGCTGGAACGCCGCGGCTGGACGTGGCGCGCGCTGACCCTGCTCGTTCCCGCCCTCTGGCTGCTGCGGCTGACGCTCAAGTTCGGCTTCGACGTCCCGCAGAGCTACATCTATTCCGCGCTCGAGACCCGCGCCGACCACCTGCTCACCGGCGCCCTGCTCGCCGTCGCCCTGCGCCGCGGTTACTGGCGGCCGCTGTGGGCGCGCCTCATCGCGCACCCGGCGCTGCCCCTGCTCACCCTCGCCGCCCTGGCCGGCTCCATGGCCGCCGGCAACGTCTACGGACACCTCTACCGCGACAGCGCCGGTTTCATCCTCGACCCGCTGCTCGTCGCCGTCTGGATCGTGCAATGGATGGCCCTCGGCGGAACCGGGCTCTGGAGCCTGGTCGAGCACCCCGCCGTCCGCTACCTCGGCCAGATCTCGTATTCGATCTATCTCTACCAGCAGATCGTCCCCGACAGCGTGCGCAAACTGTGGCCCGCCGCCACCGGCCTGCCCCGGATGGCCGCCGTAACCGTCCTCGTCCTGGCCCTCGCCAGCTTGTCGTACTGGGTCATCGAGCGGCCCTTCCTCCGCTGGAAGGACCGCTTCTCCAGATGACCTGCCGCCCCGCTAAGGCGCCGTGCGGAACTCCCGCTCGTAGCGGTAGCCGTCGCACGTCAGCCGCACCCAATACTCCGTGGCGGCATTCAGCCCCGTAACGACCGCCGTCCCGCTGCGTCCCGTCCGGACCTGGCTGCTCGCGCCGGTCAGCACCGCGAATGCCGGCCCGGCCGCGACCGCCAGCGTGCAGGCCTGCGTGGACGGCGCCGTGAACTCGACCGTCGCCCCGGTCGCCGCCGGCCGGATTCCCCGGATACCTGAATGGAGATACGCGCTATACACGCCTCCGGCCGCGTCCGCCGTCCCCCAGTTCACCCGGTCGATGTCCGCGCCGAGATCGGTCCCGTCGGTGGCCGCGTTCCGGCCCGCCGTGAAGGTCGATCTCAGCCGCCAGTTACCCGCCGCCGGGTTCTCGAACACCGTCGCCAGCAAGGGCTCGAAAACATGGTTGGCCGGAAAGTCCGCGTACGGCGGGCAGCCCGGCGCTGAGTTCTGTGAATAGCTGCCGGCGTTACCCAGCACCAGGTTCTTCCGCAGGTCGAGCCGCGATGGCGTCGCCATCACCGCGATCCAGGAACACCAGCCATTGCTCGGGTACGCGTCGCGGTTGAACAGGTATTGCCCTGGCACCACGACGTTATCGCGAAACGTGAAGCTCCCGTGGAACCCGCCCGCCAGTTCGGTGGCCTTGGTCAGATTCTTGATGTAGTAGGCTCCCGTCACCGGCGGAACCACTGTATTGTGCGTAAATCGATAGTCCCGGTTCCGGTTATTGGTCTGCAGAACGAACGTCTGCGGGCTAACATTGCCATTCATGCCGTAGAGACTGCTGCCGAGCTCCGTCCACAGATTGTGTTCGATCAGAATATCGGCCGTGAAAACGGCCGAAGTCGTCCCGAAGTAGCCTGTCCCGAAGGCGGCCTGCCCGGTACGGATCCAGTTGCCGGCCATGTGGAAATTCCGCACGTTGTAGTGGCGCCCGTCCGTCTGGTTGATCAGAACGTTGGTGCCAGTCTGTTTATCCCACCAGTTTCCGTCCAAAAGATTGCCGTACAGTTGCACATTCTGACCCTCTTTGAGCTCAAAAAGGTTCTTTACCCAGTAGTTCACCGCGCCCGTCGCCGTCACCCACGCGCCGCCCGAACAGACGTAGGGCTGCACCGGCGAATTCAGCCGGTATTGCTCTCCGTCCACGCACGGCCAGGTGGGAACGGTGCTCCCCGCGCCGTACTTCCAGGACCGCCGCTTGTACAGGTGGTTGCCGATGACGCGGATGTTGCGCACCGCCACCCACGGGATCGACGACGGCGCCGCCCCCCCGACCATGATGTTCTCCCCGGCGCCCTCGGCAAAGTTGTTGATGATGTCGATCGGCCCCGGTCCATTCTGCATCCAGATTGCCTGCGAATCGCCCCCGGTGTACTTGCAGTTGGCGATGTGGTTGTCCCGGATTATCAGGTTCCGGCCGTGTGCGCCGATACACCGTAGCGGCCCGTTCAGCCCATCCCAGCCATGGATATAGCAACGGTCTATGACGACGTGATGCGGCGTCAGATGCGGCTGTCTTTCTCCCATATAGGACTCGCTCAGCCCCACCAGCGTGTACTGAAACTGACTGTTCGTGGACGGCGAGGCGATTTCGAGCCCCTGCAGCGCCCAGTAGCCGGTCCCCGTGGCATCGGCCGTCTTGATGGTGGCGAAGATGCTGTTCGCCGGCGCCTCCAAGCGCGCCATACTCGCCGCTTGCGCGGGTGCGACGCGCTGGCCGCCGGGAAGTTCGCTCAGCCGCGAAGAGCGGATGTAGACGTACTGCGCGCAGGTTTTCGCCGGCAACACGAAGTTGTCGGTAAACGTCTCGCCGGCCTGCAGTTGCAGGATCGCCGGCTTGCAGGCAGTGGTTTGATAGTCCCGCGCCGCGTTGATGGCGGTCTGCAGATTGCTATAGTCGCAACCCGAAGCGCAAACCGTGCGCACCCAGGGTTGCGCGGTGGCCATGGCCACCGCGAGAAGGTAAAAAAGGTATCTCATGGCCGTTACTCCACTACGTAGAAGGTGGGAACCACGAACGATTCCCCTGTTTTCGTTCCGCAACTGGAAGGCATCGTCAGCGTCGCGCCGGTGCCCGTCGGCGCGTTGGCGCCGCGAAAAAGCCGGGGCGGGTTCATCGACTGCAGCAACCCGGCCAGCAACCGGTTGGTCGTACTGATGATCGGCGCGGTGGAATCGAACCCGAAGCCGAGGTAGAAGACGCCCGGTCCGATCGTAGCCGCTCCGGGTACGGTGACGACATGCGCGCCGGTGCTCAAGTCGCCGCGGCCACCGGTGCCGGCAATCAGGTTGCAAGACGAGTCGTAGATGCCCCAGGCGACGTAGTTCGACCCGAAGTTGCCCGATGGCACGTTGTAGGCGATCTTGGCGATCTTCACCGGATACGGCAGGTTCACCTCGAGGTAGTAGGAAGTCAGCGCCGCCGACGGGTTGAAGTTACCGCCACCGGCGCCGGTAAGATCCAGCCACCCGCTGTTCGCCGTCGACAGGCTGAAGCCACCGCCACCGCCACCACCGCCGCCGCTGCCCTGAATCAATTCCCAGCTGTACGCTCCAGCACCGGTATTGGCGCAGACATAAAGGCTCGCCTGCGTCGAGGCGGCGTCGCGCCGGACGTAGACGCCGCCGACCAGTGCGGCCGAGCACCCGGCCGCCGACGGCGCGCCGGTCCCACCGCGCAGGATCAACTGCGACGCGGCGCTGAAGTCGTTTTCGCCCAGAAAAGTGTTGTTGGCGCCCAGACGCGGCACGTCGGCCGGATCGATCGACACCACGGCATCCCCGAGACCATCAGTGACCTGAATGCCGGGACCGGCGGTAATCGCGCGGGAGGAAAACAACGCGCGCAAGTCGGTGATCGAAGCGTCCCAGTTCCCGCCGCTAATGGCAACGCTGGCCAGTGGCACGCTATTGGACGGCAACACCGGAACCGTCACCTGCGACGACGTACACCCGGAACAGCTGATCGAAACACCTGCTGAACTGGCGTGCTCAATCACCAGCGAACCACTGTTGGACACAAAAATCAGCACGGGTCCGGAGCCGGCGCCGGAGGAAATCGTCGCCGTCGCGCCGGTCACGAACGTATGAACGGTGTTGCCGAAACGTACCTGGCACGGCGTCGCCGTGGAACAGGAAGAGCCGATCGTCAGGACCTTATCGGCGCTTTTGACCACCGCGAAATCGAGGAACTGCGAGGAGACCATCGGCGTACTGCCGCCGCTCCCGCCACCGCTCTGTAGCACCCAGGTATTGGCCGCCGTACAGCCGTACACGTTCTGCCCAGCCGTTGAGGAAGTGCGGAAAAACATCTCGCCTACCTGGCACGAAGCTGGTAAAACAGATCCTGTTTTCAGTGGTTTTGTCGATTGAGCCGCGCCAAAATCGACGTTTTTCGATTGCGTTTGCAGATGGATCGCCGTTTGCCCGAAGATGGCCGAAACGGTTAACAAAACAGAGAGGACAAGGGAACATTTCATAGAGTTTTCACCTCGCCCGCATTATCCTGATTTTAATAATTAAGAATGCTTAATATCACACTTTTTGATTATATATCGTAAATTAAATCAACACTATGCGATTTTTTTAGGACCCTTTACACACCCACATCCGGACGCTTGTTCCGCGCCAGCCGCGACTCCTGGCGGGCCAGCGCGAGCGGGTGCCGCCGTTCCGGCACCAGGTCCAGCAACCGGCGCACGACGGCGTCGAACCGGACCGGCCGGCAGCTGAGTTCCGGCGCCTCTCCGGCGGCATAGGCAAACCGGCGGGCGAGGCCATAGGCGGCTTTGCGGCTGATGCTCAGTTGGCAGGCGAGTTCCAGCGCCGGGCAGGGGCGCGGCAGGCAGAAGGAAAGAAAGGCCGCCACCAGCCAGGTATGCAGCGGGAGGTGTGTGTGTTCGAGCAGCGTGCCGACCGTGACCGTAAACTGCCTGCGGCAACCGGGGCATTTCCACAGACCGGGCCGGGCCCCGAACGCCGACCCGGGCCGCGGTTGAACGCGGAAGGCGACCGGCGGCCGGGAGCAGCGGGGACAGCGGACGGCGCCCCGCGGCCAGCGGCGCCGTTCGAGGTAATCACGGGCCTCGGCCTCCCCGCGCAGGCAGGGCAGATCGGGAATATCCGGCGGAAGCGGCATGGCATTCACGAGGCGGCGCGCCGGCGCTCTATCCACACCGGACGGATTTGCCGATACTAAATAAATACACCGTGGCGGCGCCTCTAGTCAGCATAGTAATTCCCTGTTACAACGTGGCGGCGTATGTCGGGGAAGCACTGCGGGCGGCCTTCGCCCAGACCTGGACCGATTTTGAGGTCCTGGTGGTCAACGACGCCTCACCCGATACGCCGGAACTGGAAGCGGCGATTGCGCCCTGGCGGGAGCGGATTCACTATCTGCGGCACGAGCGGAACGGGGGCGTGGCGGCGGCGCGGAACACCGCGCTGCGGGCGGCGCGGGGCGAGTGGATCGCCGCGCTCGATCCGGACGATTCCTGGGAACCCGGCTACCTGGAGACCCAGCTGCGGTTGGCGGCGGCGCACCCGGAAGCGGATCTCATCTACGGAGACGCGATCATTTTCGGCGATGTGCCGGAGGCCGGGCAATGTATCTCGTCGTTCAGCCCGTCGCGAGGCGAGGCCACCTTCGAGGCGCTGGTGGAAGAGGAATGCACGGTGGTGCACTGCGCTTCGATCGCGCGGCGAAGCCGGATGGTCGAAGCGGGCGGATTCGACGAGTCCCTGCGGACGGGCGAGGACTTCGACCTGTGGCTGCGGCTGGCCGCCGGCGGGGCGCGCATCCTGCACCATCGGGCCGCGCTGGCGCGCTACCGGCGGCGGGCGGGGAGCCTGATTTCCGACGCCGGGCGGGCGGCCCGCAACTATCTGCGGATCCTGGAGAAGGCGGAGGCGGAGTACGCCCGCACGCCGTCCCAGCACGCGGCGATCGCGCGGCAGCGGCGGAAGATGGAGCCGCGGCTGGCGGTGTCGGAGGGCAAGCAGGCGCTCGAGCAGGGCGATACCACGGCCGCCCTGGAGTCCTTTGAACGTGCCCGTCAGCAGTCGCCGTCGCGCAAACTCTCGCTGCTCACCACCGGGCTGCGGATGGCGCCCTGGCTGGTCCGGGCGGCGATCGGGCTGCGCGCGCTGATGATTCCGTCCTACGGCGGCCAGTCGGGGAACGACAGTCTGGCCAGCCGCGGCCTCTGGATGCTGACCGCCAAGATTATCGGGTTCGGGCTGTCGATGGCGCTGCCGATGCTGCTCGCGCGGCGGCTGGAAAAGGCCGAGTTCGGTCTCTACCGCCAGGTATTTCTGATCATCAACACCGCCATCACCCTGCTGCCGTTCAGCATGAGCATGAGCGCCTACTACTTCCTGCCGCGGGAAAAAGAGCGGAAGGGAGCGGTGGCCGCGCACATTCTGCTGTTCCTGCTGGCGGCAAGCGGAATGGCGGCGGCCATCCTGCTGGCGGTTCCCTCGCTGGCCGAATCGCTGACCCGGGAGCCGCGCGTGACCGCGTATCTGCCGGAAGTCGGGGCGCTCATCGTGCTCTGGACGGCGGGCAGCATGATGGAATCGATGATGCTGGCCAACGAGGAGGCCCGGCTGGCATCGGTCGCCACCGGATTTGTCCAGTTGGCGCGCACGGCGTTTTTGGTGACCGCCGCGCTGGTGCTGCCGAGCGTCGGCGCGGTGCTGGCGGCGGCGATTCTGCAGGGGGTGCTGCAGTGCGCGGTCGTAGCCGCCTACCTGCTGCACCGGTTTCCCGGGTTCTGGCGCCGTTTCGACCGGGCCCTGCTCTGGCGGCAGCTGTCCTATTCGATACCGCTCGGCGCGGCGGGCCTGCTCTACACGCTGCAGACGGATCTGCACAACTACTTTGTCTCCAGCCGTTTCGGGCCGGTCGAGTTCGCCGTCTACTCCGTCGGCTGTTTCCAGATTCCGCTGATGAACCTGCTGGGCGAAGCGACGGCATCCGTGCTGATTCCGCAAATGATGCTCCTGCAGCAGCGCGGCGACCATGGCGAAATGATCCGGCTGACGCTGCGGGCGATGAACAAGATGGCGGTGGCGGGTTTTCCGCTTTTCGCCCTGCTGCTGGTGGTGGCGCCGGAGTTGATCACGATGCTCTATACCGATCAGTACCGGGATAGCGTGCCCGTCTTCCGGATCAATCTGCTGCTGATTCCGTTGAGCGTCCTGCTGACCGATCCGATCCTGCGGGCTTTTGCGGAATACCGGTATCCGCTGCTCGGGCTGCGGGTCGTGCTCTTCGGCCTGCAGTTCGCGCTCCTGTGGCACATGACGGGATCGATGGGGGCATGGAGCGCGATCGTGGTGGTGGTGATCATCACGGCGCTGGAGCGGATCGCGAGCGCCACGCTGTGCGCCCGGGCGACCGGGTTTACAGCGGCCCGGGCGGGCGAGGAGTTGCGGCCGCTGCCGCGCATCGCGCTGGCGTCGGTGGTGGCCGCGGCGGCCGCGGCCGGACTGCGGACCCTGTTGGTTGGCATGCCGAAGTTACTTATCTTGAGTGTCAGCGGCACTGGATTTGGAATCGTGTATCTGCTCCTGCTGCTCCGGACCGGACAACTGGACTGGGTGCAGTCGCTTCCCTGGATCCCATCCCGTTGGAGAGAGAAGCTCCGTCCCGCATGAAGAACATTGCGCACATACTGCCCTGGACCGGCGTCGGCGGCACGGAACATGCGACGCTGCGGATCGGGCGAGCTGTCTCGAAAAAATACCAGAGCCACTATTTCTGTCCGGCGGATGCGCCGGAGGTGGCCGAGTTCTTCGCCGCCTCCGGAGAGCCGACGTTCTCCTACCCGCGCCAGGAACCGTCCTTCCGGTTTCCGCTGCCGTATCTGGCCGCCTCCTGGCGGTTGGCCGGCGAGTTCCGCCGGCGGCGCATCGAACTGGTGCACTGCGCCGACTGGACCGGCGTGCAATACGCCGCGGTGGCGGCGGCGCTGGCCGGCTGCAAACTGATCAGCCACGTCCGCAACCGCAACGAATCGATCCCACGGCGGGACTGGCGGCTGCTCCGGCTGGTGGACCGGTTCGTTTTCGTCTCCCGCGACACCGAGCGTGGTTTCGGCTACCCGGGTGCGGCCGGGCGGTCGACCGTACTGTATGACGGCATCGCGATCCCGGAACAGAAGTCCACGCCGGCCGAGGTGCGGACGCAACTGGGCCTGCCCCCGGGCGGGCAACTGGCCGCCATGGCCGCGCGCGTGGCCGAGCAGAAGGATTTTCCCACCCTCATCGCCGCCGCCGCCCTGCTGCGTGAGCGGCATCCCGGCCTCCGTTTCGTCATCCTGGGGGACTACGAACGCCACCCCGAGCACCGCGCGCACTACGAATTCGTGCGGGGGCACCTGGACCGCCAGGGCGTCGCCGACCGGTTTCATTTCGCCGGCTTCCGGAGCGATGTCAACCGCCTGCTGGGCGGGATGGACCTGTTCGTATTGAGTACCCACTGGGAAGGCCTCCCCCTGGTGATTCTGGAGGCCATGGCGCAGGGTCTGCCGGTGGTAGCCACCGGGGTCGACGGCGTGCCGGAGGCGGTGGCCGAAGGGGAAACCGGCTATACCGTGCCGCATGCCGATCCGGCGGCACTGGCGGCCGCCATCGGCAGACTGCTGGACGATCCGGACCGCGCCGCGGCCATGGGGCGAGCCGGCCGGGAACGGGTGGAACGCCAGTTTTCCGTGGCACAATTCGAAGCTAATCTGCTGAATCTCTATGACCAACTTCTTGCCGCTGTTGCCCGTTAAGCGTCTGCTCCTGCTGCTGCTGGCCGGCATCGCCAGCATCGGCTACGCGCAGTGGGAGGCCGACCCGGCTTACATCACGACCGAGGTATTCCAGCAGGTCTACCTGACCGACGAAGGCCTGTACCTCAAGCCTGCGATGTCGGTCCACCGCACCGGACAACTGCAATCGCCACGAGACATCTCGCCCGCCATTTACACCACTCCGGTTCATATCTGGCTGGTCACACAGGCGGCGCGGATCGCGGGGCCGCACTGGTATGTGGCTCGGTGGGTATCCATCATGATGACCTGGCTGGCGGTGGTCGGCTTCTGGTCCGTATGCCGGACCCGGATACCGGCGCCGGTGGCGGGGTTGGCGGCGCTGGCCATGGCGACAAATTTCATGTTCCTGCACGCCGGCCGGCTGGCGACCGCCGACCCGACGGCGCTCGGATTCTGCTGCCTCTCGCTCTGGATCTGGGCGGTATGGCGACACACGCCGGCCGGGTTGACCGCCGCGCTGATCGCCGCGCTTCTGGCGACATGGACCAAGCCGACCTGCGCGCCGCTGCTGGCCGGTATCGGAGTGACGGAGGTGATCTCCGCCTGGCAGCAGCGGCGGCAAGGCTGGCGGGCCGTGTGGATGCCGCTGGCGATACTGGCGGCCGGGGCGGCTACGCATCTGGCGCTGTTCCGCTATCAGATGTCGCTATTGGCGCCGACGTTCGGGCTGACGCACCCACAGCCAAAGACGTTCTCGATTTCGTTCGGAACGGGCATCCGGCACATGTTCGACTCCTTCGCCTTCGCCATGCCGATCCTGCCGGCGGCGACGGCGATGCTGGCCGCCGCGGTGTTCGGCTTCTTCCTGCAACCGCGCGAGCGGCGGCGGGAGTTGGTGCTCGACCCGCTTTTTCAGCTCTGCGCAATCTGGATTTTCACCAATACCTTCCTGGTCGGGTTTATCACGCTGCACGGCGCCCGCTACTATTTCGGCACCATCCCGGCCTGGACCTATCTGGCCTTCCGGATCATGGCGTGGGACGGGAAGGCCTACGCGGCGCGTCTCGGATGGCTGCTGGTGCTGGCGAATCTGGCGGTGCAGGTGCCGTTCTACTATCTGTGGCTGACGCAGAATCCGCGGCAAACCTACATCGCGATCTCGCGCGACATCGCGCGCCGCGTTACGGAGAACCACCCCGGGGGGGCACAGTTGCTCGGCCACGGAATATCGGAGTGGGTGGAATGGTTTGACACGCGGGTACAGGCCCGCGCGATCGGCTACCGGAGCACCGACCGGGTGGACCCGCTCGAAAAGCGCGTCGACTACTGGCGGCCGGAGTACCTGCTTGTGAACGATGATGATATCTGGAGCAATTCGGAGGCGATTGAGAACCTGCGGAAGAAGTGTGAACCTTTCTGGGCCGGCATGGACCTGGTGGCCGAGTACAGGCTGTTGTTCCGCAATATCTATCCCAACTCGCCGGCGATCAAGCCCAATCTGAAGCTCTACCGGATGCGGTATCACGGGCGGACCGGACCGCCGGCCGAAAAGGAAACGGGCAAACCGCCGATATACGAAAAATGAGCCGCAACGACCACATTTCTCAAACACTATGTGTGGAATAGCCGGATTTTTGACAGTACGGCCGTCCACGCCGCCCGCCAGTATTCTGGAGGCGATGACGGGCGCCATCGCCCATCGCGGCCCGGACGCATTCGGCTTTCACGTCGACCCGCACGCCCACCTGGGCCACCGGCGGCTGAGCATCATCGACCTGTCGGAAGCCGGTCGGCAGCCGATGTACAACGAAGACAACTCGCTGGCGATCGTCTACAACGGCGAGATCTTCAACCACGCGGCGCTGCGGCCCGAACTGGAACGGAGCGGGCACCGCTACCGCTCCCATTGCGATACGGAAACGATCCTGCACGCTTGGGAAGAGTGGGGCGCCAGGAGCCTGACGCGCTACCGTGGCATGTTCGCCTTCGCCATCTGGGATACCCGCCGGCGCGTTCTCTCCTGCGCCCGCGACCGGCTGGGCATCAAGCCGTTCTATTACTGGTGGGACGGGCGTGTTTTCGCCTTCGCCAGCGAGATCAAAGCGCTGCTGCGTCATCCGGAGATCGCCGCCCGCTTCGACGAGTCGCAAATGGCCGAGTACCTGTCGTTCGGCTACACCAACGGCGACCGGACGATGTTTGCCGGAATCAAGAAACTCCTGCCGGGCCACTGGCTGTCGCTCGACCTGGCGGGTCCGGAGCCGCGGCTGACCATCGAACCATATTGGGATGTGCCCGCGCCGGTTGTGGAGGAGCGCTCCGACGAAGAGTGGATCGCCGAGTGCCGCCGGCGGCTGGAGGAGACGGTGCAGATGCGTCTGATGAGCGACGTGCCGCTCGGCATGTTCCTCAGCGGCGGCGTCGATTCCAGCGCCATCGCGGCGCTGATGAAGCGCATGTGCGGCGGCCCGGTGCTGAGTTTCGCGGTTGGCTACAGCGAGCAGGAGTATAGCGAGCTCGGCTACGCCCGCCGCGTGGCCGCCGCCATCGGAACCGACCACCACGAGGTCGTCGTCAGCCGGGACCGTTTCTTCAACGCGCTGCCCCGGCTGATCTGGCATGAGGACGAACCGATCAGCTGGCCCTCGAGCGTCTCGCTCTATTTCGTCTCGCAACTGGCGTCCCGCCAGGTGAAGGTCGTATTGACCGGCGAGGGAAGCGACGAGATGTTCGGCGGCTACCACCGGTACCGGTTCTACGAATGGAACCTCGCGGCGATGCGTTACTACTCGGCCGTCCCCGGAGCGCTGCGCGCGGCACTGGCCCGGCAGATCGAAAACTCACCGCTGCTGCCGGCCGGGCTGCGCCGCAAATTGGGACACACGTTTCTGGCCCGGGGCGGCGAGATCGAATCGCTGTATCTGGACAACTTCTACTCCGGCTTTTCCGGACGCGAGTTGAGCGGGATGTTCCGGCTGCCGGCGGGCAATCCCTACGCGGGATTCCTCCGCTACTGGGAGCAGAGCGCGGGCCGGCCGCTGCTGGCCCGGCTGCTGCACGCCGACATGAAGACCTACCTGCAGGAACTGCTGATGAAACAGGACCAGATGAGCATGGCCTGCTCGATCGAGAGCCGCGTGCCGTTCCTGGATCACACGTTCGTCGAGTTCTCCACGCGCGTGCCGGCGCATTTGAAGATCCGCGGCAGCCAGGGGAAGTACATCCTCAAAAAGGCGGTCGAGGACCTGGTGCCGCACGATATTCTCTACCGGCCCAAGATGGGCTTCCCCACGCCGCTCCGGTCGTGGCTGCGGGACCCGGCCGCCGCGCCGCTGCTGGGGCGTCTGACTCGCCCCGGCACGCTGCTGGCCGAATACGTCGAGCGGAAGCCGCTCGAAGCGCTGCTCGACCGCCATCAGCGCGGCCGCGAGGATGCCACCGACCGCATCTGGCGGCTGCTGAACTTCGATCTCTGGAGCGAAGTGGCGCTCGGCGCCAAATCCGCGCCAGGCGAGGAGGAGCCGGTGCTGCCGGCGCAGTCATGAAACTGCTCTGGGTGGCCCCCTGCTTCCTTCATCCGACCACGCGCGGCGGTCAGATCCGCACGCTCGAGATCGTCAAGCGGCTGCACCTCCGCCACGAGGTTCACTTCGCCGGCCTGGCCGACCCCGACCAGCCCGAGGGCCCGGCACGCGCGTCCGAATACTGCTCCCGCGTGATCGCCGAACCGCACCGGCTGCCCCCACGCGGCTCGGCCGCCTTCGCCGCGCAGGTCGCGCGCGGACTCATCGCCCCGCTGCCGGTCGCCATCGCCCGCACCGCCTCTCCCGGCCTGCGGCGCCGCGTCTCGGCGGCCATCCGGGAGAACCGCTACGACCACGTCATCTGCGATTTCCTGGCATCGGCGCCCAACGTCGAGGCGCTCGATCAGGCGGTGCTGTTCCAGCACAATGTCGAAACGATGATCTGGCGCCGGCACGCCGAACACGCCGGCGGTGCCGCCCGGCGCGCCTACTTCCGGCTGCAGGCCGCGCGCATGGAACGCTACGAACGGGACGTCTGCCGCCGGTCCCGCGCCGTCATCGCCGTCTCCGCCGCCGACCGCGACTATTTCCGCGACCAGTTTGGCGCCGCCCGCTGCGGCGATGTCCCCACCGGAGTCGATACGGCCTACTTCGCCCCGCCGCCGGAGGCGCCCGCCCGGCGCGGCCTCGTCTTTTCCGGCTCCATGGACTGGATGCCCAACATCGACGGCATCGTCTGGTTCGCCCGCGAGATTCTCCCGCTGCTGTGGCGCACCCATCCCGATTGCCGTCTCACCATCGCCGGCCGCAAGCCGGATCCGGCCATCGCGGCGCTCGCCGCCGGCGAGCCGCGCATCGTCGTCACCGGCACCGTGCCCGATATCCGCCCCTATCTCTGGGAAGCGGCCCTTTCGATCGTCCCGCTGCGCATCGGCGGCGGCACCCGGTTGAAAATCTACGAATCGATGGCCGCCGGCGCCCCCACGGTTTCCACGACCATCGGCGCCGAGGGCCTCGAGTATACCGACGGCGAAAACCTGCGGATCGCCGACACCCCGGCGGCCTTCGCCGAAGCCTGCGCGCGCCTGCTCGACAACCCCGCCGAGGCCGGGAGAATGGACGCCGCCGCCCGCCGCCTGGTGGCCGAGCGGTTTTCCTGGGACCGCGTCATCGACTCCTTCGAGCGGCAGCTGGCCCTTTCCGCCGGAGACGCCCGGAGATGAACGCCGCGGTCTGGATCTTCGCCGCCGCCGCCTTTTTCATCCTCTATACGCTCTTTCTCTATCCGCTCCTGCTCGCCGGGCTCGCTCGCCGCTTCCCGCGCCCCGTCACCCGGCGATTCACGCCCCGCACCGCGACCGTTCTGCTGCCGGTCTTCAACGGCGAACGGCATCTGGCGGCCAAGCTCGACTCGCTGCTCGCCATGGACTACCCGGCCGGCGACATGGAAATCATTGTGATCTCGGACGGATCCACCGACCGGACGGGGGAAATCGCCCGCGCCTACGCCGGCCGCGGCGTCCGGCTCATCGAAGCTCCTCATGGCGGCAAGGCGCTCGCCATCAACGCAGGCCTCGCCGCCGCCGGGGGCGAGATTCTGTTCTTCACCGACGTCCGGCAGGTCATGGAGCCCGCCTGCCTCCGCCGTCTGGTGGAATGCTTCGCCGACCCGGCCGTCGGCGCCGTCAGCGGAGAGCTGTGCATCCGCGATGGTTCGACGCGCGGCGAAGCGAACGTCGGGCTCTACTGGAAGTATGAAAAGTGGATCCGGAAACGGTTGAGCACCCTCGATTCCACCATCGGCGCCACCGGCTGCGTCTACGCCATGCGCCGGGAACTGGCCGCGCCGCTGCCGGCCGGGTGCCTGCTCGATGACGTCTACCTGCCGTCGCTCGCCCTGCTGGCCGGCTACCGGGTCGTGTTCGAGGAGGGCGCCCGCGTCTACGACGTTCCCTCAACCCTTTCGACCGAGTTCCGCCGTAAAGTCCGCACCCTGGCCGGCAATTACCAGCTCCTGTTCCAATTGCCCCGGCTGTTCGGACCCGCCAACCGCCTCTGGATTCATTTCGCCTCCCATAAACTGGCGCGCCTGCTGCTGCCCTTCGCCCTGCTGGCCGCGCTCGCGGCCACGCCCTGGCTGCCTTGGCCGTGGCCGCTCGTCTTCGGCATCCCGCAAGCCGCCTTCTACCTCCTCGCCGCCGCCGATCTGTGGACTCCGGAAGGCAGTGCGCTCAAACGCATCAGCTCTCCCTGCCGGACCTTCCTCGTCCTGATGGCCGCCAGCTTCTGCGCCGCTTCCATCCTCTTCCGGCCCAACGCCCGTTTCTGGGTGCCCACCCGCGGCTAACCGCGCTCCCGCGCCAGCAGCCGGCCGACGGTCGCCGGGTGTACGCCGAACAGCCGCGCGGCCGCGGCGGCCGTCTTCTCCCCGCTGTCCACCATCCGCACAATCTCCGCCCGCTGGCCCGGCGAGAGCTTGGGCCGCCGCCCCCCCACCCGGCCCTCCGCCCGGGCCGTCTCCAACCCGGACCGCGTCCGCTCCCGCACCATCTCCCGCTCAAACTCGGCGAAGGCGCCCAGCATCTGCAGCATCATCCGGCCGGCCGGCGTCGTCGTGTCAATCGCCTCGGTCAGGCTCTGAAATCCGGCGCCCGCTTCGCGCAGCCGTTCGAGCAGCAGCAGCACATCCCGCAGGGATCGCGACAACCGGTCGAGCTTCCATACGGTCACCACATCCCCCGGCCGGAGTTGTTCCAGGAGCCGGTGCAGTTCCGGCCGGTCCCAGCGTCCGCCCGAAGCGCGTTCTTCGAAGATCCGCTCGCAGCCGGCCGCTTTCAGCGCGGCCAGTTGCGCCGCCGTGTCCTGCATGCCGCCCGAGACGCGCGCGTATCCGAATTTCATTGCACAAACATATCGCCATAGCCTGATCAATGGCAACCTGTTTTTGCAACGCGGCGCCTTCCGCCACCGGAACGCGCCGCAAGGATTGCAAAACCGTTCGTTTACGCAACAGGCGGCGGGACGAGCGTGTTGGGTGTTTCCGCCATCGCGCACGCCAGGTCGAGCACCGGCCGGCCGGACTCGCGGATGATCCGCGCGGCCGCCTCGGACGGTTTTTGCGTCAGCACCACACGGTCGCACCAGCCCAGCATCTCCTCGAGCGAGGGGGTCATCGTCCGGCCGATATGCGGGATGGTTTCCATGATGAAGGCCCGGTTGGAGCCATAGATATCCTCGATGCGGATGTGCGGATCGAAGACGCGCAGGTCGATCCCCTTGCCCAGCAGCTGTTCGAGCAGCAGCACGACCGGACTCTCCCGCAGATCGTCCGTATTTTCCTTGAAGGCCAATCCGAAGATTCCGATCTTGCCGGCCGGCTGGTCGAGTACCGCCTGCACGGCGCGCATCAGGTGGCGGATGTTGGATTCGAGCACCGAATCGAGGACCGGCAGGTTCAGATCCAGCCGCAGGCTGCGGTAGTTGAGCGCGCGCAGATCCTTGGGCAGGCACGACCCGCCGAAGGCGAAGCCCGGCTTCAAATAGGCGGCCGACGTGTTCAGCCGCGTGTCCTTGCACAGCGTCGACATCACCTCCGCCGCCGGCACGTTGACCTTGCCGCACAGCGCGCCGATCTCGTTGGCGAAGGAGATCTTCAAGGCGTGGAAGGCGTTACAGGCGTACTTGATCATCTCGGCCGTCTCCAGCCGGACGAGGGCCGTCTCGCCGGGCAGGGAGGCATAGAGCGAGGCGACCTTGGCCACCGCCGCCGGGTCATCGCCACCGACGACGACCAGCGCCGGATCCAGAAAGTCCTTCACCGCCACGCCTTCGCGCAAAAATTCCGGGTTGGCCACCAGAGAGACGTTCGGCGCCTCGCCGATCGCCGGGAGGATGACCTCGCGGCAGGTGCCGGGGAATACCGTACTGCGGATGGCCACCACGATCGGACGGCCCATGTCCCGGGCCGCATCGCCGATTTCGGCGCACACCCGGCGCATCTGCTCCAACCCCAGGTTGCCGCTGCGGTCCGAAGGCGTCCCGACGCAGACAATCGCCACGTCGGCCTCGGCGAGCGCCTCCCGCAGGCTCGTCGTCACCCGCAACCGGCCGGCGGCAACGTTTTCCGATACCAGTTCTTCCAGACCCGGCTCGTAGAAGGGCGCTTTCCCTTCCCGGATACGATCCACTTTGAACCCGTCACGGTCGACGCCGAAAACCGAATGTCCCAACTGCGCGAAACACGCTCCGGAGACAGCCCCCACGTACCCTAACCCAACTATCGCTATATTCATTGTGATCAACGCTACCCTTGCTCCAATTTCAGCACAGCTTCTCCATCCGGTTCCCCTGCGTCTGAAGCACACCGCAGAGTCACCTGCCCCTCCTGCCAGTGCGCCGTCAGTTGAGCCGAAGCCCCGGACCTGCCGCCCAGCCGGAAAACCGATGCGCGGCGGGATGGGAATCCCGCTTGCCAGCGCACGGCGATCGCCGGGATGGGTTCCTTTGTATGCAGCACCGGGGAACGCCAACTCTCTTCTATCGTCACTTCGGCTGGATTTTCAGTAGCAAACAGCCTTTCTTTTTCCGGCCACTCCGGCGCACAGTGCCACCGCTGACCGAATTCGGCCACCACTCCCGCCGGCCCATCGACCCGGTCGGCCACCCAGAGATCGAGCGTCCGCTTGTCGAACC
>CAYMTH010000032.1:0-8648 GCA_964393235.1 uncultured Solibacteraceae bacterium
CGTCCGCGAAGAAGCCCCCGAAGCCAAAGCGTCCTCCGATATCATCACCGGCTCCATCCTCGACCAGATCGTCGACTCCACCGACGATAGCGGCGCCCCCGCCCCCGCCGCCCGCCGCGCCAAGCCCCGCGACCCCCTCCTCGCCTACGTCCAGGACCTCGTCGCCCCCCACCTCGTCCCCGGCCAGGATCCCAAACAAAAGGAGCTCCTCGCCGAACTCGACCTGGAGGTCGCCCGCCAGATGCGGACCATCCTCCACCATCCCCTCTTCCAGAACCTAGAAGCCGCCTGGCGCGGGCTCGACCACGTCGTCCGCCGCGTCGAAACCGACGTCCAGCTCAAAATCTTCATCCTCGACGTCTCCCAAGCCGAGCTCCTCGCCGACCTCGCCGGCGCCGCCGACCTCCGCCAGACCGGCCTCTTCCAGATCCTCGTCACCGCCACCCCCGGCGGCGAGCCCTGGTCCCTCCTCGGCCTCGACTCCTACTTCCGCCCCTGGGTCGACGACATCGAGTTCCTCGCCCGCTTCGCCATGCTCGCCGACCTCGCCGGCGCCCCCCTCCTCGCCGCCGCCGACCCCTCCCTCCTCGGCGTCAAAGACCCCCAGCACCTCGGCGACGACTCCGAATGGGAGGCCGACAACCCCCTCTGGGACGAAATCCGGTCTTTCCCCGAAGCCACCCGCATCGGCCTCACCCTCCCCCGCGTCATGATCCGCGCCCCCTACGGCCGTGAGTCCAGCCCCACCGAGCGGTTCAAGTTCGAGGAGATGCCCGAAGGCTCCGTCCACAGCCAGTACCTCTGGGCCAACGGCATGTACCCCGCCGTCGCCCTCATCTGCCAGTCCTTCAGCGAGGACAAGTGGAACATGCGCCCCGGCCAGTTCCAGGACATCCACCGCCTCCCCGTCCACACCTGGAAAGAGTACGGCAACGTGGAGATGAAGCCCTGCGCCGAAGTTCTCTTCACGCTCAAAGCCGCCGAGCACCTCATCTCCCTCGGCCTCATGCCCCTGCTCACGATGAAAGGCACCGACCACGTCCGCATCGGCATGTTCCAGTCGATCGCCAAGCCCGCTGGTCCTCTTCAAGGCCGCTGGCGCTAACCCCCCAGAAATCCCCTAGGAGCCAGGCTCCTAAGAATTATCCGACCCCTACGGGACCCACTTGGCGACGAAGATCGACGTCTTCCTCGCCACGTGGGTCGAGTAGTACGAGACCCACAGCGCCCCGTCCTTCCACGCCAGTCCCGCGTACCCCGAATCCCCGTTCGACGACGGCAGCGCCGCCAGTTCTTTCATCCGCCCCGCCCGGTCGAGTTCCACCACGGCCACGTGCCGCACGTTGCCCTCGAAATACCGCACCGCCCCGATCAGCCGCCCGTCCGGCGCCCGCATCACGTGCGGGCTCCCCACGCGCCTTCCCAGGTCTTTCCACTCCCAGTCAATATACGGAGGCCTGCTGACGCCCCAACGCGCCCCCAGCGTGTCCGTATCGCGCCGCAGGAAGCAATAGGCTGTGCCGTCCGGGTCGAAGACCAGCGACGCCTCGTTGCCGCCTTCATACGGCGCGAAATCGTAGACGATCGCCCGGAACGCCCGCCCGTCGTCGGAGACGTACAGCCGCAACTTTCCCTTCCCGTATCCCACCGAATACGCCTTCCCCCCGTGCCACGTCACCCGCCACAGCCACATCCCCGGATCCCCGATCGCCACCGGCCGCCCCCACGCCTTCCCGTCCCGCGAAAAATACGCGAGCGTCCGGATCTCCCGCCCCCCGTCCGCCAGCACCTTCACCGCCCCCACGGTCAGCATCAACTCCCCCGCCGGCGTCACCGCAAACTTCGGATCCCGCAGATCCTCCCCCGCCAGCGCGATCTCGGAGTACGGCGTCCATTTCCAACCGTCCGCGCTCTCCAGCACCCGGATCGTCCCCAGCCCCTTCTCCGGCGTATGCCCCGCTCCTTCCCGGAACGTGCACAGAAACCGCCCCCCGTACTCGATCAGATCGGTGAACGCGCTGTACGGCGCCCGGTCCCAAATGCGAACAGCCTCCACACCGTGGAGGCTGCCGCACAACAAAAGGAATGGAATCAGCCTAGAAGCTGGCACGAATCTCCGCGCCCGGCTCGATCCCGCTCGTCACCACCGCGTGCGTATCGTTCCTCAGCCCGGTCTTCACTTCCCGCTTCGCGAAGCCCTGCGCCGTCTTCACGTGCACATAGCTCTTGCCGTCCTCTTCGGACAGTGCGCCCAGCGGCACCAGCGTCGCTTTCTCTTCGGAGGCCTCCAGCAGCACGTCCGCCGAACCCGAAAGGTCCGGAATCAGCCGCGGATCCACGTTGTCGAACGCCACCCGCACCGGAACGTTGCGGATGAAGAAGTTCTGCCGCCAGCCGCCCGTCGCGATCGCGCCGATGCTGAACACATGGCCCTTTAACGTCAGGCCGCCAAAGGCGTCCAGCCGCATCTCAGCCGCCTGCCCCAGCCGGAACCGCTCGCTCTCGGACTGGTTGATCTTCGCTTCCAGCATCATGCTCGCCGGATTGACGACCTTCATGAACGGCTGTCCCGCCATCACCTGGTCGCCCGTCTCAATCTGCCGCATCGAGCTGCCGCCCCAGATCGACTGATAAACCACCAGCCCGTCGATCGGCGAGAAGATCGAAAAACGCTTGATATCGTTCTCGTGCCGCGCCAGGTGCCGCTTGTGCCGTTCGAGCGTCAGCTCCAGAATCCGCACTTCCGCCGCCTGCCGCTTCCGCGTGTTCTCCACGTCGGACTGCAACTGCTTATAACGCGCCTCGGTCTCTTCCCGGGTCAACTGCAGCAACTGCCGCTCCACTTCGGTCCGAACCTCCGCCGCGCTCGCGTCCAGCCGGGCTTTTTCAAAGTCCGCCTTCGCCACCGCGAGATTCAACTGCATGTTCTTCCAGTCGATCTCGAGCTCGGCCTTGCGCTTCCGAACATCGGACTCGGCCGCTTCCACCGTGTCCTTCACATCGTCGATATGGTCCTGCAGCGACTGCCCGTCGATCGACGCCACCAGGTCGCCCTTCTTGATCATCGAGCCCGACGGCGCCAGCTTCAACAACACCATCGGCCGGTTGCCCTCCGGCCCCCGGATCATCGGCGCCGTTACGTTGGCGTACTCCCGCGCCGCCGAAACGCCCGCGATCCGCGACCGGACCTCCAGCCGCCCCTGCGTCGCCTTCACCACCGGAATCGCCGCGATCGTCGATTGCGCGCTCTTCTCCGCCAGCGACTTCTTGTAACCGTACTCGTACGCCGCCCAGCCGCCTGCGGCCACCAGCGCCGCGATGACCCAGCCCTTCCACGCGCCGCCTTCCTTCGGTTCCGGCGGAACGGCCACCGGCGCCAGTTTCTCCGGCGGTTGTACGGGCGATGGGGCGGGATTTGTGAATGCAGACATGAATGGCCTCGCGAAGATAGTCTACGCCTGCTTGCATAGGCGCACAGAGCCCGGGGAAGGTTACTCCAACATTATAAGCGTGGATGCCAACCCACCGGAGATGGCGCGGAATTTTGCGTTCCTAAAGAAAATTCGCGTTCCGGTCGATCATCCCCTTGGAGCTGTGTACCGGCGCAGGATGCGTCTCTCTGGCTCTAAAGGCGGCGCATGCTATCTTCTATCTGCTTCTTATGCTCCTCGCGACGGATCGCGAATCCCTTCCTCGGACTCGCCCTCATCCCGGCCCTCGTCTCCGCGGCTGACCTCCGGGTCTCCGCCCCCGGCCTCGGCTGGCTGCTCTCCCCCGACGGACGGCAAGTCATTGCCATTACGGGAGTTCCGGAAAGTCCCCGGGCCGGCGACGCCATCCCCCTGCCCGGTCTCGCCCGGCAGCTATGGAGCGCGCCGGACGCCTCGGCCGCCTTGATCCGTCTGGACGAAGGACTCTATCTCCTCCGCCCGGGCCTCGATCCCGCCGAACTCGCCGCCGTCTCGGCCGATGCCGCCGTATCCGCCGCCTGGGACCGCGCTTCGGCCGGCTTCGCCGCCTGCTGGGCCGATTCCTGCCGCGCGTTTGACCGCGCCGGCCTCCCCGGCGCCGAAACGGCTGCCGCCCCCGGCGTCCGCCTCCTTGCCTACTCCGCCTCCGCCGGTCTCCTCACCGTCGAAGGCGACGCCGCCCTCTGGCGCGCCGGCGGCTCCACCCGCCCCCTGGACGCCGTTCCCGCCGCCGCGGCCTTCCTCCCCGGCGCCTCCGAACTCTGGTTCCTCGACCCCGCCGGCCGCCTCGCCGCCCTCTCGGCGCAGGGCGCCCGCCGCGATCTGCCGGAAACGGTGGACAGCCCCATCGCCCTCGTCGCCTCCGCCGACGGGCAGTCGGTCTTCGTCGTAAACGCCACTGGCGAAGCCGCCGTCCTCGGCGTCGCCTCCGGCGCCGTCACCCGCCATACCCTGGAGGAGACCGTGGAGGGCGCCTGGCCCGCCCCCGGTAACTTCAATGTCCGGCTCCATGAGTCCGCCAAACGGCCGCTGGCCATCTTCAACGGGGAGACCGGCCTGGCTGGCTGGGCCCCGGCCGCCGCGCGGGAGGTGGAACAATGAGACGCATTCTTTCCACCCTTCTCGCCACCGCCGCCCTCGTCGCGCTCTTCCCGGCCGCCGCTGCCGCCCAGGCCATCCGCCGCCTCCCGGGCTTCGAGGAGAAGGCCATCCCGGCCAACGACGACGGCTCCAGCCCCCGCGTCAGCCTGCCGTTCACCATCAACTTCTTCGGCCGCATCCGCTCGGGCTGCTTCGTCAACAACAATGGCAACCTGACCTTCGACGCCGCGCTGGCGACCTTTACCCCGTTCGGGCTCGAACGCACCCAGCGCGAGATCATCGCCGCCTTCTTCGCCGATGTTGATACCCGGAACGCCGCCTCCCGGCTCGTCACCTATGGCGAAGATACCGTCGATGGCCGTAAGGCCTTCGGTGTCAACTACATCGATGTCGGCTACTTCAATACCCACGCCGACAAGCGCAACTCCTTCCAGATCGTCCTCATCGACCGCTCCGACACCGGCGCCGGCAACTTCGACGTCGAGTTCAACTACGAAACCATCCAATGGGAAGCCGGCGACGCCTCCGACGGCGTTGGCGGTCTCGGCGGCACGCCCGCCGCCGTCGGCTGGTCAAACGGCTCCGGAGACGCCGGCACTTCCTTTGAGCTCGCCGGCTCCATGGCTCGCGGCCAGTTCCTGGATTCCGGCCCCCGCGCCCTCGCCTACCGCCGGCTGAACAGTCCCGTCGTCGGCCGCTATCTCTTCCGGGCCCGCAACGGCATGCTGAGCCCCGGCCTCGGCATCACGTCTTCCAACATTCTGCCCAAAGGCGTCGTCGGCATCCCCTACACCTTCAACCTCACCGCCCAGGGTTCCACCAGCCCCTACCGCTGGACGCTCGCGTCGGACGCGGGCGCCAGCCTCGGCGGCCTCGCCCTCTCCACCGGCGGTGTCCTCGCGGGCACCCCGTCCGCTCGCGGCGTCTACGAAGGAACGGTTACCGTCACCAGCCGCGTCGATTCCGCCGACGAATCGGTCTCCCAGCGCGTCCGCCTCGAAGTCGACGCTCCGTCGCTGACCATCGATTCGGCTTCCTGCCTGCTCCCCGACGGCGCCGCCGGTACCCCCTACCGCCAGGCCCTCCGTGCCACCGGCGGCCCCGGCCCCTACCTCTGGTCCTGGGGCGAGGGCGCCCCGCCCGTCCCTGGCCTGGCGCTTACCGAAGCCGGCGTCCTGTCCGGCACCCCGTCCCGCGCCGGCGCTTACCGCTTCCTGCTCCGTGTGGCCGGCCCCCCGTCCGCGGAGGCCGTGCCCGCCACCCGGACCTGCTCCCTCGTCATCCGTGAGGCGGCCGTCGTTCCGACCATCCAGGCCTGCCCCGCCGAATCCGGCACCGCCGGCGTCCCCTATGAAGGCACCGCGCTCATTTCGGGCGGCGCCGCCCCGTGGCGCTGGCTCGCCGCCGGCGCGCTTCCCAACGGTATCACCATGTCGCCCGAAGGCCAGCTCTCCGGCATCCCCGCGGCGCCCGGCGTCTACCCCTATACCCTGCGCGCCACCGACCGCGCCGGCCGCACCGTCGACGCCCCCTGCCGCCTGAACATCGGCAGCTCCGCGATCACCATCGAAACCGCCTGCCCGCTCCCCGCGGCGACGACCGGCGTCCGCTACGCTGAGCAGCTCACCGCCTCCGGCGGCGAGGCCCCCTACCTCTGGACCATGTCCGGATCGCTGCCCGGCGGAGTCGTTTTGCACCCCAACGGACGCCTCGAAGGTTCGCCAAACGACGCTGGAACCGCTCGTTTTCTGCTCATTGTGCGCGATAAAAACGGCAATTCCGCATCGAAAACGTGCACTTTTAGCACGCTTCGCACCCCGATTTCGATCTCCGCATGCCCTCTTCCGGACGCCGAACTGGCCCAGCCCTACGCCCGGAGCCTCTCGCAGGTGGGCGGGGTACACCCGCTCGTGTGGGCAGCTGAAACCGCTCTTCCGAAAGGACTTATGCTCCTTTCCGACGGCCGCCTGGTGGGAACGCCTTCCGAACCCGGCGACGCCGCCTTCCGGCTCCGTGTCACCGATGGCAAAGGAAATACCACCACGCAGGAGTGTAAACTCTTCGTGCGTCCGCAAACCCTTGAAATACAAAGGCCTTGTCCGCTCTCCGATGCCACTGTGGGCACGTTCTACCGCGAATACGCACTCGCCGAAGGTGGCGTCCCCCCCTACCGCTGGCGCGCCGAAGGGCCCCTGCCCCCCGGGGTAACCCTGGGCGCCGACGGCCGCTTCTCGGGCACCCCCACCCGCCCCGGTGAGTACTCTTTCTCCTTGATTCTAGAGGACTTCCGCAACGCGCAGACGCGCCGCGCCTGCGCCGTGACGGCCAAAATCCCGGCCCTCCCCGACCTGCGCCTCGCGCTGGGCGCCGGCGCCTCGAACATCCCGCTCGATCTCACCCTCGCGCGGCCCTACCCGCTGCCGATCGCGGGCGAACTCGTGCTGACCGCCGAACCGAACACCGGCGCGGCCGATGCCGAGGTGAACGTTGCGGATCCGGCGGTCCAGTTGCTGCCGGGCGGGCGCCGGGCGCGGTTTGAGATTCCTGCCGGACAGCGAGCGGCGCGGTTCCGGATCTCGTCGGTCGGGACGGTCGCGGCGCAGTACCGCGTCGCGGTCGAGCGGTTGACGGTGGGCGGGGTAGCGCAGACGGTCGCGCCGGCGCCGGCCCAGTTCGAGGTGGCGCGGGCGGTGCCGGTGCTGACCGACGCCTGCTATACGACCTCCGGCAGCTTCCTCAATCTGCAGTTGACCGGACAGACGACGACCCGCGAGTTGATCGGGCTGACGCTCGAACTGAACGGGAAAAAGCTGTCGGAGACGCCGATCGTGCCGGTCGCGTTCGACTACTTCGCGAACCCGACGTCGGTGCGCGCCGGCGGCGCGTTCCGGATCGACGTTCCGGTGCTCGCCGAGACGGTGGGATACGACGTCGTGGTGACGTCGCTGAAGGCCTCGGTAGTGAACCGGGTCGGGGCGACGGCGCCGCGCGACGTCCGGAAGTGTAACTAACCCGGGGCGGGGCGCGCCAGTGATAGAATCGGGGCGCGGGGCGTGCCTAACCGCTTCGCCCCGCCCCTTCCCCTTCATTCACAAGTTCTATGACGCGCCCTGTTTTGATCGCGCCCGTGTTATGTATTGCCGCCGCTTTGAGCGGCGCTGAAGCTCCGACCGCGGTCCTGCGCCAGTACTGTTTCGGCTGCCACGGAAAGACCGCCCCGCAGGCCCATTTCAGTGTCGAGGAACTCGTCGCGAAGAACTCCTTCGGCGAGGGGTTTCAGCACTGGGAGAAGGTCGCGGCCCAGCTCGAACAGAAACGGATGCCGCCGGCGAAACTGCCGCAGCCGTCCGAGACGGACCGGGCGGCGGTGGTCGGCTGGATTCGGGCGAGCCTCAAGGACTACACGGCGAAGAACGCCGGGGACCCGGGCCGGGTCACGGTCCGGCGTCTGACCTCGGGCGAGTACGCGTATGCGATCAAGGACCTGACCGGGCTCGATTTTTCGTTCGACCGCGACTTCGTCCCGGACTCGGTGGGCGGCGAGGGGTTCACGAACTTCGGGGACGTGCAGTTCCTGGGCGACGCGAACCTGGAACGGTATCTGTCGACGGCGAAGCACATCGCGAAACACGCGGTGATCGGGACGGGGCCGCTGCGGTTCTACTCCGATCCCGGGAAGACGGGATTTGAACTCGCATCGCTTGAGAAGATCACGCAGATCTACCGGACGCACGGGTTCCGGGCGACGGGCGCCGAGGGCGCGCTGCCCTACAACCTCGAGAAGTATTCGAAGGCCTTCTACGTGGCCTGGCGGTACAAGCACCGGCGCGCGCTGGGGCAGCCGGCGGCGACGCTCGAATCGCTGGGCGCGAAGGAAGGGCTGACGGCGCGGTTCGTCAACCACATCTGGAAGGTCGTCAACACGCCGAACCCGACCTACCCGACCAGCGAGCCGGTGAACCAGTGGCAGGCGCTGCCGGGTCCGGCGACGCCGGAGGCGGACGTGCGGGCCGCGTGCGACCGGATTCAGAAGACGGTTATCAACTGGCCGCGCGTGTTGTTCGCGCGGCTCGCGCC
>CAYMTH010000032.1:8658-17435 GCA_964393235.1 uncultured Solibacteraceae bacterium
GGCGGGCGCGCTGGCCGCCGGCGGCGCGGGCGACGAGCGGAATCTGGTGGTGAGCGCGGACACGATCAAGGGTGTTTCCAGCTACTCGTTCCGCTACCCGTTCTTCTCGCGGCGGGTGATCAAAGAGGCCAAAGTTTATTTGACAACGCTGTCGCTGAACCCACGGTCGAAGGACAAGCCGGTGGTGCTCGTGAAGAACGCGACGGTGCGGTTCCGCAAGGCGGACCGGAGCGCGGGCGCCGAGGTGCCGCTGTTCGAGGCGATCGACGAAGCGTCGCGGAAGGGGCTGACGCTGACTGCGGACGGGAAATCGTTCACGCTGCCGGGCGACGCGGTGACGCCGCTGCGCGTGCCGTTTCCGGAGGGCGTCGGCGGGATCGGCTTCCAGATGGACGTCGAACTGCTGAACCAGGGCGCGGGCGACGCGGTGATCCGCTGCACGCTGTCCGACCAGGAAGATGTTTCCAAGGGCCGTCCGGCGTGGACGCTGCTGGCCGATCCGAAGGCGGCGGGCTACCAGCAGTGGCGCGACAACGTGCTGCAGTTCGCGGCGATGCTGCCGCAGAACTCGCAGGCCGAGGCGAACCCGGCCGACCGCGACCCGATCCCGAACGACTTCGACAACACCTACGGCACGGTGGAGCGGAATGCGTACCACACGCAGCTGAAGTATTACCGTTTCGACCGGTTCCTGTACGACAACATCCTCGACGACAAGACCCGGGCCGATCTCGATAGCGCCTGGAACGACCTCTACGCCTCCTTCGACTTCCACGAAACCTACATCAAGATGCTGGAAGCGAAGAAGGGAAGCCCGGCGCGGATCGCCGAACTGAAGGCCGAGAACGAAGCGGTGGAGAAGGCCATGCTGGCCGCGCAGCCGCGGCACGTGGAAGACACCCTGCGGTTCGCCGAGCAGGCGTGGCGGCGTCCGCTGACGCCAGCCGAGAAGGACCGGCTGCGGCGGTTCTACACGCAGTCGCGCGAGACGGGCAAGCTGGACCACGCCGAGGCGATCCGGGCGTTGCTGGCGCGTGTGCTGGTGGCGCCGGCGTTCCTGTACCGCCTGGAGCAACCCGCGCAGGTAAGCAAGCGCGCGCCGTTGACGAGCTGGGAACTGGCCAACCGGTTGAGCTTCTTCCTGTGGGCATCGGCGCCGGACGCGGAGTTGCGGCGGGCGGCGGCGCAGAACGAATTGCTCGATCCGGCGCAGTTGGCCAAACAGGCCAAACGGATGCTGGCCGACGCGCGAGCGCGGCGCATGGCCACCGAGTTCTTCGGACAGTGGCTGGGCTTCTACCGGTTCGACCAGTACAACGGCGCGGACAAGGGCCGGTTCCCCGAGTTCAACGACGAGTTGAAGGCCGCGATGTACGACGAGGCGGTCTCGTTCTTCGAGTACGTCCTGCGGCAGGACCGGCCGGTGCGCGAGATCTTCGACGCCGACTATACGTTCGTGAATCCGTTGCTGGCGAAGCACTACGGGGTGAAGAAAGAGCTCAAGGGCGGCACGCAGAAGATCGATGGCGCTCCGGCGTTCCAGCGCGGCGGACTGCTGCGGATGGGCGCGGTGCTGACGGCGACTTCGGCGCCGCTGCGGACGAGCCCCGTCAAGCGCGGGGACTGGGTGCTGCGGCGGATCCTCGGGACGCCGACGCCGCCTCCGCCGCCGAATGTGCCCCCGATCGCGGCCGACGATAAGGGAACCGACGGGCTGGCGATCAAGGCGCGGCTGGCGCAGCACATGAAGAACCCGGCCTGTTTCGCCTGCCACTCGAAGATCGCCCCGCTGGGCTTCCCCTTCGAACGCTACGACGCGGTGGGCAAGTGGCGGGAGACGTACGTGGACGGCAAGCCGGTGGAAGACACGGCCGTGGCGCACGACAACCGCCCGATCAACGGCATCGACGGGCTGGCCTCCTATCTGAAAATACAGCAGCCGCAGGTGATCCGGAATCTCTCCCATAAGCTGATCGGCTATGCGCTGGGCCGGACCGTGCTGGCGTCCGATCAGCCGCTGGTGGACCGCCTGGTGGCGGCCGGCGGCGAGGCCGGGTTCTCGAAGCTGGTGACCGAAATTGTGACGAGCCCGCAGTTCCGATTCCGCCGGGGCGTGGAGCCGGCGGAGCTGGCAAAGGATACGAAGCGATGAAACCGAACTTTTCCCGACGTCATTTTCTGCGCGGCGCCGGCGCGGCGCTGACGCTGCCATGGATGGAGTCGATCGCGCCCGCGGCCGGGGCGGCGAACAAGCCGCCGGTGCGGTTCGCGGTCGTCTACTTCTCGAACGGTGTGGAGCCGATCCACTGGTGGGCGAAGGGGCAGGGGGCGCAGATGGAGCTGGGCCCGGCGGCGGCGCCGATGATGCCGTACCGGGAGGACATCAACTTCCTGCGCGGGCTCTACAACCACAACGCGTTTGTTTCCACCAGTCCGCACCTGGGGCGCATGCCGAACATGCTGTCGGCGGCGAAGGTGAGCCTGGACCCGGCCGACATCCGGGTGGGCACGTCGTTTGACCAGGTGATGGCGAAGGAGATCGGCGGGCGGACGGCGATCCCGTCGATGGCGCTCGGCATCGAGCCGAACGAGCTGCGGCTGGAAGACGGGCTGTCGATGATCTACGGCAGCTGCATCTCCTGGGCCTCGCCGACGAAACCGGCTACGAAGGAGGTCTATCCGGCGCGGGTGTACGATCAACTGGTCGGCGACGGCAGCGGGCGGGCGCTCGATAAGACGATTCTGGACTCGGTGCTCGAGGACTCGAAGTCGCTGCAGACGAAGATTAGCCGGTCGGACAAGGTGAAGCTCGACGAGTATCTGGAATCGATCCGGGACATCGAAAAGCGGATCGAACGGGCGGGGAAGGAAGAACGGCTGGAGGGCTGGAAGCCGTCGCTGGCCAAGCCGGACATGGCGCGGCCGAATGAGAAGCTGCCGCAGAACGTGCCCGAGCACATGAAGCTGATGCTGGACCTGATCGTGCTGGCGTTCCAGATGGACAAGACGCGGATCGTCACGCTGATGCTGAACAACGACCTGTCGCAGATGAACTTCGGGTTCCTGGAGGGCGTGAAGGGCGCGCTGCACCTCGACCTCACGCACAACGGCAAGGCGGCGACGGCCGAGGCGATGTACCTGCGGACGAATCAGTTCCACATGGAGCAGTTCGCCTACCTGGTGGGCCGGATGAAGAAGATCGACGAGGGCGGGTCGACGTTGCTGGACAATTCGATGCTGCTGGGCGGGTCGAACCTGTTCGACGGCGACACGCATGGGGCCGACCAGATGCCGCTGATTCTGGCGGGCCGCGCGGGCGGGCAGTTGAAGACCGGGCGGAACCTCGATTACCTCGAGAGCGGCAACGAGAACCGGCGCGCGGCGAGTCTGTATTTGTCGATCATGGACCGGATGGGCTTGCAACTCGACCGGTTCGGGGACGCCGATAAGCGGCTGGCGGACCTCTAGCCGATTCTTAACGGTGCCAGGCACTGTGGAAAAGCTGTGGAAAAAGGCGCGTCGCTGAGTAGCGGCGCGCCTGAGAGTCTGCGTTTTTCGGGGCTTTTCGGTTAGGAGGTTTCCGGATCGGAAAACTCCGGTATCACGGCACTGTGGAAAAGGGGTTACCAGTCGATGACCGAGCCGTCGTCTTCGTCGTAGGCCGTGCGGTACGGGCGGGGTTCGCCGACCTGCGCCTTCAGCTTGTCCTCGTCGATCGTGATGCCGAGGCCCGGTTCGGTCAGGATGGGCCGGTGGCCGTTGGCGATCGGCGGCAGCGGCTTCGCCAGCAGATCCGAGTACTCGTTGTCGCCGCGCTCCTGGATGAGGAAGTTCGGCACCGACGCCGCGATCTGCAGGCTGGCCGCCAGTGAGCACGGGCCCTGCGGATTGTGCGGGGCGATCGGGGAGTAATACGCCTCGGCCATGCCCGCGATCACCTTCAGCTCCGTAATGCCGCCGGCGTAGCAGATGTCGGGCTGCAGAATCGTCGCGGCGCGCTTTTCGAGGATCTCCTTGAAGCCCCACTTGGTGAAGATGCGTTCGCCGGTCGCGAGCGGGATGTGCGTCTTCTTCGCCATCTCCGCCATGACGTCGACGTTGAGCGCCTGGGCCGACTCTTCGTAGAACCAGGGATAGTGCTTTTCGAGCGCCTTCATGAGCGTCATCGCCGTCGGCGGCTGGACCGCGCCGTGGAACTCGACGCCGATATCGACATGCTTGCCCATCTTCTGGCGGAGGGCGCCGAAGCGTTCCACCACCTCTTCGATGAACATCATGCCTTCGTTGTACTTGTACGGCCGGCGCCCCTTGGCGTTGGCGAGCTGCACCTTCATCGCGTTCACGCCGTTCTTCTCGTTCGGCGTGCCGTAGACGCGCACGCGGTCGCGCGTGGGGCCGCCCATCAGCCGGTGCACGGGGACGCCGTAGACCTTGCCGGTGATGTCCCACAGCGCCTGGTCGATGCCGGAGGAGATGGCGGTCTTGATGGGGCCGCCGCGGTAGAAGGCGCCGCGGTGGATGGCCTGCCAGTGGTGGGTGACGCGCGTGGGGTCCTGCCCGATCAGGTAGTTGCCGACTTCGAGCGCGCCGGCGGCGCAGGCCTTGGCGTCGTCCTTGAGCATCTCGCCCCAGCCGGTGATGCCGGCGTCGGTGGAGAGCTTCACGAAAACCCAGGAGTTCTTCAGGACAAACGTTTCGATCTTGGTGACCTTGATCTTGTCCTTGGGGCCGACTGCGGCCGCGTCGGTGCGGAGGGCGCCGAAGGTGGATTCGATGCCGAGGATGGAAGCGGTGCCGAAGGCGCCGCGGAGAAGGGAACGACGGTCCATTTTCTGGTCTGTGGTCATGCGGTTTTCCTAAACTATCAGAACTGCAGGCGGAGCTGGACCTGGTAGAAGCGGTTCAGCGACGAGGTCTGGCTGAGAACGCGGCCGAAGTTGTTCGAGCTCGGCGAGAGATCGGGCGCGGCCATCTGGGAGCGGTTCTGTACGTTGATTACGTCGGCGCGGAACTGCATGCGCACCCGTTCGAACACCGGGATTTCGCGCAGCAGGTTGGCGTTCCACTGGTTGAGCCCGTCGGCGCGGAGGCCGTTGAAGAAGCGGGGGAAGATGCGCGTGTGGAACGCGGCCGGGAAGTTGTTGGCGTTGCGCTCAAACGGGAGGTTGGTGTTGAACCACTGGTTGAGCGTCTTCGGGGTGGAGGTGGCGTCGGCCTCGAAGGTGTTGATGTCGCCGCGGTAGAACAGGTTGCCCCAGCCGAGCAGCGGGCCGTTCTGGAACTCATACGTCACGGCCGACTGCCAGCCGCCGAGGATATGGTTCAGGATCCCGGACTGGAAGTAGGCGCGGCCCTTGCCGAAGGGCAGCTCCATGATGGCGGTGCCGGTCAGCCGGTGCGGACGGGCCGTGTCGGAGGGCCACCAGATGGTCGGGTCCGTGTTGAACTCGTTTTCGATGATCGTCTTGTTGTCCTGCAGCATACGCGTGTAGGAGACGTTCAGGTTGAAGCCCTTCGACATGCGGCGCTGGAAGTTGAACTCGAAAGCATGCGTACGGGCGACGCCGACGTTGCGCGAGTTGTTGTTCAGCCCGTTCATATGGGAGTTGGGGCGGAGCAGCGCGTTCTTGGCGATGGTCGGGCTGGTGAAGCGGCCGAGCACGGAGAGCTGCTGGTAGAGCACCGGGTTCGAGCTCTGCAGAGAGGCGAAGTTCGAGATGTGGAACGGGTTCGGAACCTGCCGGTTGAGTTCGTTGGCGATGGCGTTGTTGCGCGTATTGCCGGTGGCCCAGTTTGACTCGGCGAGGGCATCCTCGCGAACGGTGAGCATGATCCGGTCCGACCACTGGCCCCAGTAGGCGGCCTCCACCATCATGTTGGCGGAGAGCTCGCGCTGCACGCCGACGCGCCAGCGCTGGACGCGCGGGTGCTGGCGGTTGTAGTCGGTGTAGGTCCAACCCTGGCCGACGCGGGACATGGCGCCGAGAGCGTCGCGGAAGGGCTGGTCAAAGCGGGTGCCGTCGGCGCGGACCGGGAAGGGGTCGCGGAGCGGGGAGACGCCGCCCGCCGGGTTGCCGGCGAGCCAGGTCTGGCCGAAGTCGTTGGTGAGCACGGTGTTCGTGGACCGGGAGAAGCCGGACTGGTCCGGGCCCTGGTTCATGGCGTTGAGCGTGTCGAAGTAGATGCCGTAGCCGCCGCGGAGGACGGTCTTCGAATTCAGCTGCCAGGAGGCGGCGAGGCGGGGCAGGTACATCAGCTCGCTGCGCCACAGTTCGCGCGGGGCGCCGCCCTGGCCGGCGTAGAGGCTGCCGCCCTTGACGATGAACTGGCTGGCCGGCAGTTCCGGCAGCGGGTTACGGGCGTAGGCGGCCTGCGCGGCGGCCGAGATGGGCAGGGTGATGTTGGGATCGTAGTAGGCGATGGCGCGGTTGTAACGCTCGGTCGCGCCGCGCTCGTACTCCATGCGGAGGCCGAGGGTGAGCGTGACGTTGCGGGAGACGCGCCACGTATCCTGCCCGTACCAGCCGTAGTAGGGGCTCATCATGGCGAAGGTGTCGTTGGTATCGACCGACATGCCCGACGGCATGCCGAGGGCGAACGCGGCCCAGGTGAGGCCGAGGGTGCCGGCGGGGTTGAAGCCGTCCTCGTCGCGGCGGACGAAGGTGTTGGCGAAGGTGAAGTTGCCGGAGGTGAAGCCGCCGTTCTGGATGTTGGTGCGGAAGTGCTGGCGGATGTCGATGCCGGCGCGGAAGGTGTGGGAACCGCGGATGTGGGAGAGGTTGTACTTGACGGCCTGCTGGCGGCCGATGGGGCCGGGGTCGACGGTGACGCCGAGCACCATGTCGCCGCTCCAGGCGGTCATGCCGGGCCAGATGACGCGCGGCAGCACGCAGGAGCCGCCGCACTTGGTGTCCATGTAGGACGGCAGGCCGACGTCGGAGGGCTTGTACTTGCGGGTGCCGAGGCGCTGGTTCTGGGTCAGGAACTGCGTGGTGTCGACGGAGAGGTTCATGACGGTGGAGCCGGACATGGTGAAGGTCCAGTCGGCGGCGGCGGACTTGGCGGGGCGCTTTTCGTTCCACGCCATCAGGCCGGGCTCGGACTCGTAGGTGTAGTCCTGGGCGTCTTCGAGGAACTCGCTTTTCAGCCAGCGGAAGAAGAAGCGGTGGCGGTCGCTCAACTGGTAGTCAATGCGGTTGTTCCAGGAGTCGTACTTGACGTTGTTGGGCATGCCGGTGGCGAGGTAGTTGTTGACCGGTTCGTTGCGGGGATCGGTGGGGTCGTTATTGGGGACCGGCATGCGCTTGGTGTAGAAGTCGTACATCGGGTTCTGGAAGCGCTGGCGCGGGATGATGTTGCCGGAGAAGGGGGTGCGGACGACGTGGCCGGGGCGGGCGGGGTCGGGGCGGGTGGTGAGCGGGTCGTAGACCTGGTAGCGGGCGGGGTTGACGGCGACGTTGAGGAGCTGGGAGAAGTCGCCGCCGCGCATGGCCATGGTGGGGACGGTGTAGTTGATCTCCGACGGGCGGGCGGCCTGCTTGTTGCGGAGGCCGGAGAAGCCGAGGAAGAAGAAGAGCTTGTTGCGGCCGTCGAGCAGTTTGGGGATCACGACGGGGCCGGAGATGGAGCCGTGATAGTTGTTGGTGTGGCCGGCGGGGAGCATGGGGCTGTCGGCGAGGGCGTCGGCTTCGGTGTTGCGGCCCTGGTTGCGGAGGGCGGCGACCTGGGCCCAGCGGGACTGCTTGACGAAGAACGAGGCGGCGTTCCAGCGCTGGTTGATGTACTGGTAGGTGGCCGAGCCGTGGAGTTGATTGGCGCCGGACTTGGTGGAAAGCGAAATGTTCAGGCCGGTGGAGTGGCCGAAGGCGGCGTCGAAGTTGGAGGTCTCGATGCGGAACTCGTCGACGACGTCGGGGGAGGGCATGATGGCGACGCGGCGGTCGGTGCCGTTGGTGGAGGCGCCGTCCATCGACCATTCGTTGCCGCCGACGCCGCCGGGCATCGAGTACGCCGAGCCGCCGCCGACCTGGCCCTGGACGAGGAACTGCGTGGTGCCGGGCACCTGGACGCCGGGCGCCATGCGGGCGAGCATGGAGACGTTGTTGCCGAGAACGGGCAGGTCCATCACTTCGCGGTTGGTCATGGAGCGTCCGGTGGCGACGGCGTTGGTATCGAGCATGGGCGCTTCACTGGTGACGGTGACCGATTCGGTGGTGCCGCCGACTTCGAGCTGGACGTCGACCTGGAGCCGGTCACCGATGCTGAGCGTGATGCCGGAGCGGATGGACTTCTTGAAGCCGGGCGATTCAACGGTGACCTGGTATTCGCCGGGGAGCAGCAGCGGCGCTTCGTAGTAGCCGGAGACGTTCGTGGTGAGGGCGGCGGAGGTGCCGGTGCCGGTGTTGGCCACGACGACCTTGGCGCCGGAGATGACGGCTTTCTGCGCGTCGGTGACGGTGCCGGAGATGTTGCCGCGGGTGTCCTGGGCGGGGGAGACGAGAGAGAGAAGAGCGAGAAAAAGAGCGAACTGCAGAGGTCGCATTTGTATGTCCTGAAGTAGGATTGGTGCCGTTAATATATATCAATCAAGACCCCTGCCATGACTCTCGAGACTCTTCGCCAACTCTACCCGCCCGTGCTGGAGCGGGCGCGGCTGAAAACGCTGCGGCGGCTGGACGCGCACTGCCGCCGGTTTATCGAGCTGTCGCCGTTCGTGGTGCTGGGAACGCAGGGCGCGGGCGGCGCGGACGTGTCGCCGCGCGGGGATGCGCCAGGGT
>CAYMTH010000033.1:0-17074 GCA_964393235.1 uncultured Solibacteraceae bacterium
CGCGGATGCCGCCGCCGACCGTGAGCGGGATGAAGACCTTCCGCGCCGTGCGGGCCACCACGTCGACCATCGTGTTGCGGTCGTCGGAGGAGGCCGTAATGTCGAGGAAAACGAGTTCGTCGGCGCCCTGATCGTTGTAGCGTTCGGCCAGTTCCACGGGGTCGCCCGCGTCGCGCAGGTTGACGAAATTGACGCCCTTGACCACGCGGCCGGCGGTGACGTCGAGACAGGGAATGATGCGTTTGGCCAGCATGGAATCAAACGTCCAGGCTTTAGAGCTCGATGAAG
The DNA here is from genome assembly GCA_964393235.1 of uncultured Solibacteraceae bacterium. Classification (GTDB taxonomy): domain Bacteria; phylum Acidobacteriota; class Terriglobia; order Bryobacterales; family Bryobacteraceae. Next base: position 289 of record CAYMTH010000033.1, read on the forward strand.
TTTTTGACAATTTGCAACCCCAGAGGACCGGACTTTTCGGGATGGAACTGAACGCCGAAAACGTTCTCGTGCTCGAGGACGGCGGTGAACGGTTCGGCGTACTGGCAGGTGGCCGCGGCGTAGCTCACCACGGGCACGTAGTAGGAGTGCGCGAAGTAGACGTAGGGCCGGTCGCCGACGCCGCGCAGCAGCCGCGAGCCCGCCTTCACGTCGAGTTCGTTCCAGCCCATGTGCGGCACGCGGGCGTCCTCAGGAAAGCGCTTCACCTTGCCCGGAAACACGCCGAGGCCCTTCACCTCCGGAGCCTCCTCGCTCTCCTCGAACAGCGCCTGCAGGCCCAGGCAGATGCCCAGAAACGGCGTGCCCGCCGAGATGCAGGTGAGCATCGTCGACCGCACGCGCATCGCGTCGAGCGACCGCAGCAGCTGCCCGAAATGCCCCACGCCCGGCAGAATGATCTTGTCCGCGCTCGTCAATCCCGCCGCGTCGTCCACCAGCGTGAACTTCGCCCCGATCGCCTCCAGCGTATTCAGCACGGAGCGCAGATTGCCCGCGCCGTAGTCGAATACCGCGATATTGCTCATGCGTTCGTCCCTTCCAGCAAGCCCTTCGTCGAGGGCAGCTGATCCTTCAGGCGGGCGTCCGTCGAGCACGCGAACTTCATGGCGCGCGCAAAGCCCTTGAAAATGCTCTCCAGCTTGTGATGATTGGACCGGCCGTACATCACCTGCACGTGCACGTTGGCGCCGGCGTGGACCGCGAAGCCGTCGAAGAAATCGTGCACCAGTTCGCTCTGCAGGTCGCCCACCAGGCGGGTCTTCACCTTGTCGTTGTAGACCAGCGCGGGGCGGCCGCCCAGGTCGATCGCCGTCACGCTGAGCGTCTCGTCCATCGGCATCACGAAATAGCCCGCGCGATTGATGCCCTTGCGGTCTCCGAGCGCCTTGGCAAACAGCTGCCCCAGCACGATGCCGACGTCTTCCACGGTGTGGTGCTGGTCCACGTCGAGGTCGCCGGTGGCCTGCAATTCGAGGTCGAACCCGCCGTGCTTGGTGAACAGCTCCAGCATGTGGTCGAGGAACCGGATGCCGGTGGAGATCGTGTATTTCCCCTTGCCCTCAATCTTCAACTTGCCGCGGATCTGCGTTTCGCGGGTGATGCGTTCGACGGTGGAAGTTCTCATGCGGGTAGGACTCGCTCCAGTTCGTTGATCGATTCGATGATGGCGATGGCGCCTTCGGATGCCATGAGGTCCACGGTCTTGGCGTGGCCCTCGTCGCGGCTGTGGCCGACGCCGATGAACGGCACGCCGGCGGCGCGGGCGCTGCGGGCGTCGTCGACGGTGTCGCCGATGTAATAGCTGGCGTGCGGGATCTTCAGCAGGCCCTCGGGATCGGGCTTGCCCTTCGTCACGTCGTCGTCGCCGATGACGGGCGCGAAGGTCAGGTGGCGGGCGAAGCGGTCGAGCGTCATCTGCGCTTCGTCGCGCAGGCGGCCGGTGAAGACGGAAAAATCGAAGCGGCGGTGCAGGCGCTCGAGCGTGTCCGTCGTGTCGATCCACACCTCGCGCTGCATCAGCCCGTCGTTGCCGTTGGGCCCGAAAAACAGCTTCTGAAACTCGTCGACGACGGTCTGATACTCGACCGCGACGCCAAAGTCGGCGAGGATCTTCTGCGACAGCGCCCAGTCGTTGTTCCAGCCGCCCTGGTTCTTGTAGTCCTGGATCGCGGCGCGCTCGATGGTGCGGCCGCTGAACAGCTTCACGGTCTGGACGATCGTCTCGCGGTAGGACTCGGTGACGTCCACCAGCACGCCGTCCATGTCGAATACGATCATTTGGCGGGTCGTTTCCAAACGGCCTCCAGTTCGGTGAGGAATCGGCGCATCTGCTCGCGCGTGCCCACGGTGACGCGGACGCAGCCGGGCAGTTCGTAGCTGCGGTCGCGCACCAGAATGCCGCGCTCCTTCAACGTGTCGCGGATCTCGACGGCGCGGTCGCCCGCCGCGAACAGCACGAAATTTCCCTGGCTCTTGATGTACGGAATGCCCAGTTTTTCGAAGCCGACGTAGAGCAGTTCGCGCGCCGCCAGCACCTCGCCGACGTACTCGGAGATGTACTCGGTGTCGCGGATCGCCGCCCGCGCCGCCAGCACCGCCAGCGAGTTCACGCTGTAGGGCGACTGCGCCTTCTTCATCCACGCCACGTTCTCCGCGCGCGAGAAGATGCAGCCCACGCGCATCGCCGCCATGCCGTAGACCTTCGAGAACGTGCGGCTGACGAACAGGTTCGGGTAGTCGTTGATCAGCTTCAACGCCGTGACGCCGGAGAACTCGTAGTAGGCTTCGTCGATCAGCACGGCCGCGTTCGGAGCCTTTTTCAGAATCCGCTGGATGCCGTCGAGGTCGATGCCGCTGCCGGTCGGGTTGTTCGGGTTCGAGATCAGGATCAGCCGCGTCGACGGCTGGATGGCGCCCAGCAACTCCTGCAGCGGAAACGCCAGCGTCCCCGGGCGGTAGGCGATCTCGCGGATCGACGCCCCGGCCACCTCGCAGTAGAACCGGTACATTGCGTAGGACGGCTTCAGGATGATCACGTCGTCGTCATCGTCGACGTAGGTGTTCACCAGCACCTGGATCGCCTCGTCGGTGCCGTTGGTGATCGCGAACTCCTTCTCGTCGACCTTGAAGAACTGCGCCAGCTCCTCCACCGCCTTGCCGTACTCGGGGTAGACGGCCAGGTCGTTCTCCACCAGGTGTTCGGCGATGAACTGCGTCACCTTCTCGCTGCAGCCCAGCGTGTTCTCGTTGAAGTCCAGCCGCAGCCGCTCCATGCGCCCGCCCGTCGGCGGGTGGTACGGCGCCATCTTCTCGACGGCCGGCCGCGGCCGCAGCCCGTCCTTCGGCTTACCGGGCACGGCGAACCTCCACCGAGCGCGCGTGCGCCTCCAGACCCTCGGCCCGCGCCAGCGGCGTGATCGACGATTCCAGCATCGCCAGCGCCGCCGCGCTCAGCTCCTGCGTCGAGATGATCTTCACGTAATCCATCGCCGAAAGCCCGCCGCGCAGCCGCGCCGCGCCGCTGGTTGGCAGCACGTGGTTCGGCCCCGACGCATAGTCGCCGGCCGCCTCCGGGCTGTACGGCCCGATGAAGATCGAACCCGCGTGCCGGATGCCCTTCACGAGCTTGGCGTCCGGAATCGACAGGTGCTCGGGCGCGAAGCGGTTCGAGATCTCCACCGCCTCGTCGAGCGAACGCACCAGGATGATCGCCGAATTCTTGTCGATCGCCTTCCGCGCCGTCGGCCCCGTGGGCAGCGTTTTCAACTGCCGCTCCACCTCGCTCTGCACGGCGATGGCGAGCTGCTTCGACGTCGTCAGCAGCACCGCGCTGGCGTCCGTGTCGTGCTCGGCCTGGGCCAGCATGTCGGCGGCGATCCAGGCCGGGTTGCCGTCGTCGGCAATCATGAGAATCTCGGTCGGCCCGGCGATGAAGTCGATGCCCACCTCGCCGGCCAGCAGCTTCTTCGCCGCCGCGACGTAGATGTTGCCCGGACCCACGATGCGGTCGGCCCGCGGCACCGTCTTCGTGCCGTAGGCGAACGCCGCGATCGCGTGCGCCCCGCCGATCTGGAACACATGCGGCGTCTTCAGCAGCGCCGCCGTCCCGACGATCTCCGGCACCAGCCGCGGCGTCGTCACGCAGACGTTCGGCACGCCCGCCACCAGCGCCGGAATCACCGTCATCAGCACCGTCGACGGCAGCGGATACCGCCCCGCCGGAATGTAGGCCGCCACCGTATCGAGCGGCCGCACCACCTGCCCCAGCTTCAGCCCCGGCGCGATCGTCTTCTGCTTGGCTTCGGGCAGCTGCAGCTTCGCGTACTCGCGAATGTTCGCCGACGCCGTCTTCACCGCCGCGCGGAACTCCTTCGACAGCGCGCCCTGCGCCGCGGCCAGCTCCGCCTCGGTCACGCGGAGGCCCGGCCGTTCGAAGCCGTCGAACTTCTTCGCGTACTCGATCACGGCCTTGTCGCCGCGCCGCCGCACCGCCTCGAGAATCGGCGCGACGGCCTTCTCGGCCTCTTCGAACCGGGCCGCCTTGCGGGCCAGAATCCGCCCTACCTGCGTGTGTTCAACGATGCGCAACATGACTGGTTACTCGATGATCTTGTTCAGCGGATACTCGACGATGCCGCTCGCCCCGGCCTGCTTCAGCCGTGGAATAATCACGCGCACCGTGTTCTCGTCGAGGATCGTGTTCACGGCCACCCACTCGTCCTTGGCCAGCGGCGAGATCGTCGGATTCTTCAGCGCCGGCAGAATCGCCAGCACCGTATCCAGGTTCTTCCGCTCCACGTTCAGCATCAGCCCGACCTTGCCCAGCGCCGCGATCGCGCCCTCCAGCAGCATCTTCATGTCGGCCAGCTTCTGCGACTTCCACGCGTCGGCCACCGCCGCCTTATTGGCCACCAGCTGCGTGTTCGACGTGAACAGTTCCTCGACGATCCGCAGCTTGTTGGCCCGCAGCGACGACCCCGTCTCGGTCACCTCGACAATCGCATCGGCCAGATCCGGCGGCTTCACTTCCGTCGCGCCCCAGCTGAACTCGACCTTCGCCTTCACGCCGTTCTTCCGCAGATACTTCTTCGTGGCCTCGACCAGCTCGGTCGCGATGATCTTCCCTTCCAGGTCCTTCACCGTCTTCACCGGCGACGACTCCGGCACCGCCAGCACCCAGCGCACCTTCCCGAAGCTCTGCTTCGAGTAGATCAGGTCGGCGATCTTCACCACCTTCGCCCCGGTCTCCTGGATCCAGTCGAACCCGGTCAACCCGGCGTCCAGCACGCCGTCTTCCACGTACCGCGCCATCTCCTGCGCGCGGATCAGCATGCACTCGATCTCCGGATCGTCGATCACCGGAAAGTACGAGCGGCTGGAGGACTGGATGTGAAACCCAGCCTTCTTGAACAAATCGATGGTCGCGTTCTCGAGCGAGCCTTTGGGGATACCGAGCTTCAGCTTATTCGCCATGGGAGTTCCTATTTCGTGTAAACCGCGTTGGGGTCGTAGGTCTGGGGTTCGGTCACTTTCCATTCCCCGTCTTCGAGCGTCCGGAAGAAGCAGCTCTCGTAGCCCTCGTGGCACACGCCCGGGCCCACCGCCTCCACCTGCACCAGCACCGCGTCTTTATCGCAATCGGTCTGAATCGACTTCACCAGCAGCTTGTGGCCGCTCGATTCGCCCTTCAGCCAGAGCTTCTTCCGCGACCGGCTCCAGAAAATCGCGTACCCGCGCTCCACCGTGAGCCGGAACGATTCTTCGTTCATGTAGCCGACCATCAGAACGCGGCCGGACTTGTAATCCTGGATGACGGCGGTAACGAGGCCGTCAGTTTTTTTGAAATCGAGATCCATGGGAATTGTTCGGAAAATGAAAAAGCCCGCCGGTGGAATCGGCGGGCCAGGTTACGGTTTCATGCTGCTTTTCTACAGCGCAATTTCAACCAATGGCCCGGCCCATCGCCGCGTGGCGATGATGATGATGGGGGCCATGAGAATGCGTCAGCATCGAAAATAGAAGTATAGCAAACGGACCCGCCGATTGACACCTCCTTTCCAACGCCGATAGACTCAGGGACGAATGCTGCTGCAGAAGGAAGTTGTCGCCTACCTCGCCGGGAATGTTGTCAAGAGCGTTTCGGCGGGCCTCGTCGAGGTCACCAATCCGGCCTCGGCGAAGGATGTCATCACGCAGGTGATCCTCGAGGAACTCTCGGTCGAGGACCAGCTGAACGACGAAGTCCGCGAGATCCTCTCCCAGTACAGCGAGTACATGCGCCGCGAACAGGTCTCTTATTCCGACATGTTCCGCAAGGTGAAAAACCAGCTCATCGCCGAACGCAAAATCGTCCGCGCCTCCGGCCGCGACACCGGCGACGGCATGAAACTCTCCCGCGACAAAATCACGGACATCTCCCACAAAATCCTCGCCGCCATGCGCCGCGGCCGCGATTTCCGCTTGAAAAAGGCCGAAAACGACATCCGCCTCAACATCGTCAAGACCTTCACCGAACTCCTCCAGGCCGAAGAAAAGATCGACAAGGCCGCCCGCCAGAAGATCCGCTCGCAGAAACGCGAAATCCTCGAGGGCAGCGAAGAGTTCGACCTCCTCCACCGCCGCTACTACGCCGAGGAGATGAAAAAGATCGGTATCGACCTCGCGAGGCCGTAAATCATGCGGCGGCACATCGTCGTCCTCGGCAGCCTGAACATGGATTTCGTGGCCCGGACGCCGCACCTGCCCGCCCCCGGCGAAACCGTCCTCGGCGACGCCTTCCAGATGCTCCCCGGCGGCAAGGGCGCCAACCAGGCCAACGCCGCCGCCCGCCTCGCCCGCGCCCCCGGCACCGTCAAAATGGCCGGCCGCGTCGGCTACGACGCCTTCGCCGACCACCTCCGCGCCTCCCTTTCCGCCTCCGGCGTCGACACCGCCTTCGTCCACGCCACCCGCTCCGCCTCCACCGGCATCGCCATGATCTGGCTCGACGGCGCCGGCCAGAACTCCATCCTCGTCGCCCCCGGCGCCAACCTCCTCGTCGATCCCGCCTCCGTCGAAGCCCTCCGCCCCCTCTACCGCACCGCCGCCTGCGCCCTCTTCCAGCTCGAAACGCCCCTCGAATCCGTCGCCCGCGCCATGCACATCGCCCGCGAGGAAGGCGCCACCACCATTCTCGACCCCGCCCCCGCCGCCCCGCTCCCCCGCGAAATCCTCGAGCTCGCCGACATCCTCACCCCCAACGAAACCGAAGCCCGCGCCCTCGCCGCCCGCGACCTCCCGCCCGCCGATATGGAACAGGCGCTCCTCGAACTCGGCGCCCGCTCCGTCGTCCTCAAGCTCGGCGCCGCCGGCTGCTTCTCCGCCGGCCAATTCTCCCCCGGCTTCCCCGTCGACGTCGTCGACACCACCGCCGCCGGCGACACCTTCAACGCCGCCCTCGCCGTCGCGCTCGCCGAAAAAGCGAACGCCGCGGACGCGCTTCGCTTTGCGAATGCGGCCGCGGCGTTGTCGGTTACGAAACTCGGAGCGCAAACCTCGGCGCCCACTCGCGCCGAAGTCGACGCTTACTGCTCTTTCTTGCTGCCGTAAACGACGCGATTCACTTTGCCGGCTTCAATCGTTACCGTCTTCGTGAATTCGCCGTAGATCTGCGACTGCACCTTCAGCTCATACGTGCCGGCCGGAACCAGCAGCCCGCCGCCCACGTCGTTCAACTCGTCCACGTGGCCCATGAACTGCCCGTTCAAATACACCGCGCCGATGTCGCCCGCGGCCACCGACCAGAACGACTCCGCTTCGCCGCCCTTCAGCCGCAGCCGGCCGAACGGACCTTTCACTTCCTTCTTCTTCAGCTTCGCCGAGAGCTTCGTCGTCGTGCCGGCCTTCGCGTCGATCTTCGTCGAGAAGTCCTCGTAGCGCGGATCCTTCAGCGTAATCTCATGCGAACCGGGCTCGATCGGATACGACTCGGGCACCGTGAAACGGCCCGCCGGACCAACGTACTTGCCGTCAATGAACAGGCCCGCGCCGCGGGGGCCCGAACGGACGCGAATCTTCGTATCGCCGTCGGCGGCCATCAACGGGAGGGTCAAAGCGCATAGCAATGCTGCCGGGATTAGCTTGAGTCTCATACCTTTCAGGATACCTGATTGGCGGGAATCGTTACCGCCCCGGTTGACTTTTGTCTCGCTTCACCCATTGATACGCCGCCACCGAGTTCTTCCAGAAATACTTCTCCGCCGCCTCCGGGCTCTTCGTGTCGAAATAATCCTTCACCACCTGCAGCACCTGCCGGTAATTCCCCAGCGGCTCGCTGTTCGGCCAGTCGGACCCATACAGCACACGGTCCGGCCCGAACGCCTCGTAAAGCGCGTCCAGCGTCGCCTTGTACGGCCCCACCTCGTACGGAATCTTGTCGCCCACTTTCCCCAGTACCGCCGACAGCTTCACATACACGTTCTTCCGCGCCGACAGCGTCTTGATCGCCGCGTCGTACGGCTTCCGGTCCGCCGGTATCGTGATCTTCGGTAAATGGTCGATGACGATCTTCAGGTTCGGCACCTTGTCGCCGATGTGAATCAGATCCTCGAGCAACGTCACCGTCGGGTTCGCCGAATCGAGCGTATACCCGCCATTCGCCAACAGCTTCAACCCCGCGATAAACTCCGGCTTCTTCAACTCGTCCCGCAGATTCCGGTCCCACAAATACCCGTACCGGATCCCCCGGAACAGCTTGTTCTTCGAAAACCGTTCCAACTGCTTGCCGAACTCCGGCTTGCCCGGCTCCAGGTTCCCGATATACCCGACCATGATCGTGTCCTTCTCCGACACGTCGAGCACCCACTGGTTATCGTCGAACCACGGGCTGCACTCCACCTCGATCGCCCCCACGATCCCCAAATCTTTGGTCAGCGCGCGGTAATCGGCCGGCAGCGTCGGCTTATAGAACTTCGCCGTCTTCGGCGGCCACGGGATCCCCTGCGGACGGCGCGGGTCGAACAGGTGGATGTGCGTGTCGATGATCGGGATCGGCTTCATGGCGGCGGCGGCGGGCAAGGCGGCGGAGGCGGCGAGGAATTCTCTTCTGAGCACCCCGGTATTCTATCCGTTATTTCAGCCCCTGGCGCAACGCCGCCACCACCGTCGCGACGTCTTTGTCCTGCGGATTGTCTTTCAAATACAGCTCGAACTGCTCGATCGCCTCGCGGTTCCGCCCCAGGTTGCCCAGCGAAATCCCCGCGTTCTTCCGCGCCACCGCATACTCCGGCACCAGCCGCAGGGCCTCGAAAAACTCCCGCAGCGCCGCCTCGTCGTCTTTCCGCATGTACGACGCCATCCCCAACTGCAGATGCAGCGACGCCTGCATCCCGCGGTCCGGATTCATCCCCAGCGCTTTCTTCACCACCCGGTCGGACTCGTCAAACTGCTCCATCGCCAGCAGCGCCCGGCTCAGGTGATACAGCGGCGCCGGCGATCCCGGGTTCAACTCGATCGCCTTCTGCAGATTCTCCACCGCCTGCGGCGCCCGCCCCATCTGCAGGTACGCCAGGCCCATGTTCAGATACGTCTCCGGGTCCTTCGGCGTCAAATCCCGCGCCACAACGTAGTTCGCAATCGCCTCGTTGAACCGCCCCTTCCGCTCCAGCGCCGCCCCCAGGTTCCGGTACACGATCGGCGCCCCCGGCGCCACCGCGATCGCGTGCTTGTACAGCGTCTCGTCGTCTTTCCAGGTGCTGATCTGCACCGAGCTCATCACGAACAGCACGCCCGACAACGCCGCCGCCCCCCACCGGAACGCCATCCCCGGCAGCAACCCTTCCAGCGCGAACGCCACCGCCGCCAGCGGCAGCAGCGAAGGCATGTAGGTGTAGCGGTCCGCATACGGCTGCGGACCCACCTGAATCACGCCGATGTTCGGCGCCACCACGATCAGATACCAGAGCCATCCCGCCAGCCACCACGGCGCCGTCGCCCGCCGCTGCCAGGCGATCCACGTCACCCCGGCCAGCACCAGCGCCGACACCGCCACCTCCGCCGCCGGCCAGTGGTCCGGATACGGATACAGCACCGCCAGGTCGGTCGGCAGCACCGTCTTGCCGATATACACCGCGTAGGAGCGGATCACGTTCAGCAGTCGCACGCCCAACGGAATGTCCGTCGTCGTCGCCAGCGCCCCGGCCGCCTTCTGCGTCACGATCGTCGCCACCGCCGCCGCCACCGCCAGCGCCGTCATCGGAATCTTCTCCACGATCAGGGTCCGCACCGGCGCCTTCCGCCGCAGCGGCCAGTAGTCCAGAATCAACAACGCCACCGGCAGCGTCACCAGAATCGGCTTCGCCATCAGCCCGAGCACGAACCAGACCATCACCCATACCATCCGCCCCGGCTTCGCCTCGCCCTCGGTGTACTGGATATAGCTCCGCATCGTCAGCAGCCAGAACAGCGCGCTCAGCACGTCTTTCCGCTCCGTCACCCACGCCACGCTCTCCACGCGCAGCGGATGGAACGTGAAGATCGCGGCCGCGGCCGCCGCCGCCGCGAACGGCAATCGCAATTGCCGCAGCACCAGGAAAAACAGCGCCCCATTGATCGCGTGCAGCAGCGCGTTCAGCAGATGGTGCGGCCCCGCGTCGAGCCCGAAGATCGAAATCATCGCCTGGTGCGAAAGGAACACCAGCGGCTGCCAGTTCGGCTCCACCGCCGTCCACGCCCACGCGATGCTCTTCCCCGTCAACCCCGCCAGCACATTCGGGTTTTCGGTGATGAAAACCGGGTCGTCCAGGTTATGGAACGGAAACGCCCCCGTTTGGGCGTACAGCAGAAAGGTCAGTAGGACGAGAATCCAGGGGAACCAGCGATCCCACACGGATCGGGTTTGCGGTTCGACGAGTTTGGCCACTCTCGTCAGCGTATCAGGAGCTTGGTGCGGATGGGGAGACTTGAACTCCCACGCCCTTGCGGGCACTGGAACCTAAATCCAGGGCGTCTGCCAATTTCGCCACATCCGCACGAACCCCTATTCTAACCCACCGCCGCCAGCCGTACCGCCGCCGCCCCCGCCTCCCGCCGCACCATCCGCCGCCGCACATCCACCAGCCGCGGCGCCCCCGCCCCGCACGGACACGCCTCCCGCACCAGCCGCCCCGTCAAACCCGTCTCCAGCCGCAACACCGGCAGCCGCGGATTCTCCAGAAAACTCACCGCCAGCCGGTCCCCCTCCAACACCTCGAACTCCGCCGCCTCCTCCCGCACATGCAGCCCGTGGTGAATCTCGCACTCCCACGCCAGCAACTCCCCCCCAAAGCCCAGAAACTGCTCAAACACCGGCACCTGGTACCGCGCCCACAACGCGTCCCCGTCCGCCGCCGTCAACGGCCCCTCCAGAATCCCCGAAAACACGATCACCGCGTTCCGCAGCGGCCCGTGCGCCGGCGCTTCGCCCCCCGCCGCCCGCAGCGCGTCCAACGGCGCCGCCAACACCTGCGGCGCCCACCCCCGCAACCCCGCGTCATGCAAACTCCCGAAACACCGCACCCGCCGCGACTCCTCCACCTTCCGCCCCACCACCGCCGTCCGCGGCGCCGCCCCCAACGGATACACCAGCCGCGCCGCCGGCCCCGCCTCCCGCTCCACCGTGTACCGCTCCGGATGACACAAAAACGCCAGCAGATCCACCACCGGGACCTCCGCTAACTCCTGCCCGTACCCCCGGGCGTATCGCGTCTGTGTCACAGCCGACTGCAGCACGCGCCGCAGCCGCGCCTCGCGCCGGTCCTGCTCCGGCACCGCGCGCCCGCGCAGCCATTGCAATGGGAACAATGTCGTCACATCGTGGTAGTGCCCCTGCCCGCAAACTCCTCTCATCGAATTCCCGCTTTTTTCTCCTACACTGTAGATATGTGCGGACTTATCCGTAAAATCATCGTCATCACAGCCCTCTCGGCGGCCTCCCTCGCCGCCCAGAGCATCGGCTACGGCGTCCGCGGCGGCATCCCCCTCTCCGACTTCTGGAAAGCCGAGTCCAAAACCGGCGCCCTCACCAACATCGTCAAAGGCCGCGGCGACGTCGTCATCGGCCCCATGCTCGAACTCCGCCTCCCCCTCGGCCTCGGCATCGAGTTCGACGCCCTCTACCGCCGCTGGAACGCCGAAGGCGTCCTCAACCCCGGCTCCTCTTCCACCTGGGAATACCCCCTCTACGGAAAATTCCGGGTCCCCGGCGTCATCGTCCGCCCCTACGCCGGCGCCGGCATCAACTTCCAGCACCTCGGCGACGTCGGCAAGTTCCTCGGCGGCACCGCCGTCGACAAAAACCGCCGCGGCTTCCTCGCCGCCGGCGGCCTCGAGTTCAAGGTCCCCAAAGTCCGCATCTCCCCCGAAGTCCGCTTCACCCGCTGGGCCAACTCCGGCCCCATCCGCTCCACCAACCAGGTCGACTTCCTCATCGGACTGAGCTTCTAACTGTGCGTCTGGCTCTCTTCGGGGGCACCTTCGACCCCATCCACAACGCCCACCTCGCCGTCGCCCGCGCCGCCGCCGACCATTTCCAACTCGATCAGGTCCTCCTGATCCCCAACGCCATCCCGCCCCACAAGGCCCGCCTCACCGCCGCCTCCTACGCCCACCGCCTCGCCATGGTCGCCCTCGCCGCCCAGGCCGACCCCCGCTTCGCCGCCTCCCGCCTCGAGGAAGGCCAGGAAAAAAGCTACTCCATCCGCACCATCGAACGCGTCCGCGCCTCCCTCGCCCCCGGCGCCGAACTCTTCTTCCTCATCGGCGCCGACGCTTTCTCCGAAATCGAAACCTGGTTCCGCTGGCGCGACGTCGCCGCCCAGGTCGATTTCATCGTCCTCTCCCGCCCCGGCTATACCTACGACATCCCCGCCGGCGCCCGCGTCCATCGCCTGGAAACCCTCCAGCTCGACGTCTCCTCCACCGACCTCCGCCGCCGCCTCGCCGCAGGCGAAGCACCGCCGGAACTGCCCCCGGCGGTGCTCCACTACATCCGCGAAAACGGCCTCTATTCGGCCTAAATGTAGGCGATCACGTCGATCTCCACCAGCGAGTTCCCCGGAATCCCGCCCGCCGCCGCGATCGTCGTCCGCACCGGCGGCTCTTCCCCGAACCGGCCCCGGAACTCCTCGTTCATCGCCTGGTAGTCCTTCAAATCGTGCAGGGACACGTTGCACTTCAGGACTTTGTTCATCGACGACCCGGCGTTCACCAGCTCTTTCTCAATCTCATCGAGCACGTGCTTCGTGTGCGCCTTGATGTCGCCCGGAAAATGCGCCCCCTTCCCGGCGATAAACAGCAGGTTCCCATACGAAACCGCGCCGTTGAACAGCGGCGCCTGCTTCGGCTTCGGCCCCTTCCGGTGAACCTTCTTCTCCGGCCCCGTCTGGGCCTGCGCGGCGCCCGCGGCGGCCGCCACCCCCGCTACGGACGTCAGGATCTTTCGGCGATTGGTCATTGTGCTCCTTTCGATACACTTGATTGTATGCAACGCCGCGATTTTCTGACGCTGCCCGCTGCCGCCGGCGTCGCCGCCGCCGCCCCCAAAGCCGACACGCTCCCCCAATACCGCATCCATTCCAACTACACCCCCGCCGCCCAGCCCGGCATGCCCGGCCCCTACCCCGGCAAAGTCGCCCGCGTCCACGCCCCCGCCGCCATCTCCCCCGAAACCGATAAGGCGGACCCCGCCGTCGTCGCCAACATGATCGCCGAAGGCATGCGCGCCCTCACCGGCGACAAAGACCCCCGCGACTCCTGGCGCCGCTTCTTCAACCCCTCCGACGTCGTCGGCATCAAGCTCAACTGCTCCGGCGCTCCCAAAATCTGCTCCCACCCCGTCGTCGTCGCCGAAATCGCCAAACAGCTCATCGCCCTCGGCGTCAAACCCACCAACATCACCTGCTACGAACGCTTCAACGACCAGGTCGTCTCCGCCCGCTACCCCGACTACCTCCCCCCCGGCGTCAACGTCTGGGCCGCCTCCTCCCTCCGCGACTCTCTCACCGGCTACGATCCCCGCACCTACGTCGAAGTCGACTTCTTCGGCGAAGACGACACCCGCTCCAACCTCGTCCGCCCCATCGCCGAGAGATTCACCAAGATCATCAACGTCCCCAACATGAAGGACCACGGCGCCTCCGGCGTCACCGGCTGCCTCAAAAACATCGCCTACGGCTCGTTCCATAACGTCGCCCGCTCCCACCGTTTCGAGAAGACCAACACCTACTCCTTCATCGGCACCCTCGCCTCCGTCGAACCCCTCCGCTCCCGCACCGTCCTCCAGATCATGGACGGCCTCAAAGGCGTCTGGCACGGCGGCCCCTTCCTCCACCAGGACCGCTTCCGCTTCTACCCCGCCCAGATGATGTTCGGCACAGACCCCGTCGCCATCGACCGTCTCCTCACCGACGTCATCGAGGACAAACGCAAAGCCGAAGGCGCCATCTCCGTCTTCGAGCGCTCCATGGACTACGTGAAAAAAGGCGACTTCCGCAAAGACCCCAATACGAATAACTTCATCCGCGAACCAGGTCACATCGAGTTCGCCGCCTCCCTCGGCCTCGGCGTCTTCGACAAAGCCAAAATCCAGGTCAAGGAAATCAAACTGTGACCGGCCTCGTCCTCCTGCTCGCCGCCGCCATCCCCGGCCTCTACGTCGACGCCGATCCGTCGCCCGCCCTCGAAGCCGCCGGTTTCGATTGCGTCGCCATCCCCGCCGCCCGCGCCGCCGCCTGGCAGGGCAAATGCGCCAAAAACTTCGACGCCGAAAAGGCCACCCGCCTTCCCTCCCCCGGCGTCCGCTATCGCATGAATGAGGCCCGCGCCTCTTCCGCGCCCTGGGTCGATACCAACGGCGCCCGCTTCGCCCGCGGCCTCGCGACCACCGCCCTCGTCACCGCCGGCGAAGGCAAGGCCGCCCTCGCCGCCGCCGAAGCCCACGCCTTCGGGGTCGACGCCCTCGTCGCCGCCGGCGAAAAGGACTGGAAACCCCTCGCCGACATGCGCCGCTTCCTGTCTTCCCTACCCCCCGCCGACCTCCCCGTCCTCGCCAACATCGGCTTCCTCGACGACGGCACCCCCGCCGCGACGGAAAACATGAAACTCATGCTCCGCCGCAACCTCCTCTTCCAGGTCGTCGCCAAGGAAAACCCCGCCTTCGACTGCAACGTCAAGTCCAAGCCCGGCGACCCCTCGGCCTTCGCCTACGAGGTCCGCAAAAAGGTGTCCGACGAAAAGCGCCTGCTCCGTCTCTACGGCTCGGAAGTCGTCGTCGCCCGGCTCTCCGGCGACGCCGCCCGCCGCCGCGTGGCCCTCCTCAACTACGGCAACCGTCCCGTCGAAGGCCTCCGCGTCCGCGTCCTCGGAGCGTTCCCCAAGGTCACCGTCCACGCCTTCAACGACACCGTCGAGGCGACCGATGTCGTCGTCGAAGACGGCGCCACCGAGTTCTCCCTCCCCCGCGTCCCCGTCTATACCGTCGTCGATCTCGTCCGCTAAAACCAGAAGTTATTCAATCTGTAACGCCCCCGTAACAATCCCTTGCTATCGCTGAAAGGGACCTACAATGGGAAACAGCAGATCCGGCATGACGGGCAAAATCGCCACCCGCGTCGTCGAAACCACCTACCAGGAAACCCTCGAACGCGAACTGTCCGATAAAGGCGCCATGCTCGCCGTCGCCGTCGAACGCGGCATCGACCTCGGCCAGTCCGACATCGTCCGCGACTTCGCCGCCCGCACCCGCGGCCGCCTCACCCTCATCGCCCGCGACGGCCGCGTCCTCGCCGATTCCGGCGCCGCCACCCCCTACATGGAAAACCACCGCGGCCGCCCCGAAATCGAGGCCGCCCTCGCCGGCAGAATCGGCTCCTCCCGCCGCAAATCCACCACCATGGGCGTCGATTTCCTCTACGTCGCCATCCCCGTCCGCGAAGGCGCCCTCCGCCTCGCCGTCCCGCTCGCCGAAATCCAGGGCCAGGTCGAAACCATCCGCCGCCGCATGCTCGTCTCCACCGCCCTCGCCTTCCTCCCCGCCATCCTCCTCGCCCTCTTCCTCGCCCGCCTCATCGCCGGCCGCCTCGGCCAGATCATCGACTACGCCGCCGAACTCGCCCGCGGCAACTTCCACGCCCGCCTCGCCCAAACCGGCACCGACGAACTCGGCCTCCTCGGTTCCAAACTGAACGAAACCGGCGAAAAGCTCGAAGCCATGTTCCAGGAGCTCGAACGCGAACACGCCGAGCTCGAAAAGGTGGAACGCGTCCGCAAGGACTTCGTCATCAACGTCTCCCACGAGCTCCGCACCCCCCTCGCCTCCATCCAGGGCTACACCGAAACCCTCCTCGACGGCGCCCTCGACGACCCCAACCACAACGTCCGCTTCCTCCAGATCATCCGCCAGAACGCCGAACGCCTCGCCAACCTCACCTCGGACCTCCTCACCCTCTCCCGCGTCGAACTCAAGCAGCAGAAGTTCGCCTTCGCCAGCTACAACATCGACGCCCTCCTCGCCGACACCGTCGAGTCCATGCACCCCCTGGCGGAAAAGAAACAGATCCGCCTCACCCATACCCCCTCGCCCACGCCGCCGGAGGCCTTCTGCGACGCCGAAGCCGTCCATCAGGTCCTCACTAACCTCGTCGATAACGCGCTCAAATACACTCCGCAGGGCGGCGAGATCACCCTCTCCGTCCGCCCCGTCCCCGGCGCCCGCGCCGTCGAGGTGGGCGTCCGCGACACCGGCATCGGCATCCCCGCCGACGACCTCCCCCGCCTGTTCGAGCGCTTCTACCGCGTCGACAAGGCCCGCTCCCGCGAACTCGGCGGCACCGGCCTCGGCCTGTCCATCGTCAAGCACCTTGTCCGCGCCCAGGGCGGCGACGTCCGCGTCGAGTCCATCCAGGGCCAGGGATCGACGTTTCTGTTCACCCTTCCCACCGAAGACCTCGGCATGAGCGAAGATAGCGATATTCGCACACAGTTAACGACGCCTTAATCGCTTTGTAACCGCCCGCGCGCTAGCGTGAATCCAGGGACCACAAAATGAAGAAAATCCTGTTAATCGAAGACGACGCCGACCTCTTCGCCCTCCTCAAGTACAACCTGGAGAAAGAGGGGTACATCTTCACCGGATCCCAGACCGGCAAGGGCGCCGTCGAGCTCTGCCGCCGCGAGCGTCCGGATCTCATCATTCTCGACATCATGCTCCCGGATT